>JAQICS010000025.1 GCA_027858435.1 Patescibacteria group bacterium
GGCCTAAGTTTAACAATGATAGCTTGTGTTTTATTGGCCGCAATGATCGTTTATTTTTATATTTCTTTAAATAAAATAGATGAAAAAACGCAAAAGCTGGCTGAAGAAGTAGGCAAAAATTCAAATCAAACCTCAGGTATTGTTAATTACTTAAATTCAAACTTAAATGCCGGTCAAGAACAACAATAAAAATAAGACCAGAAGAAGTACTTCTCGGTCAGTTAAAAATAATAATAACTATAATAATATGAAAAAAGATTTCGTTTTACCTTTAATTGCAGGATTATTGCTTGGAGCTTTATTAATGATTTTTTGGCAATTTAATGCTAGTTTAAACAACACTAGAGCTAGTTTGTCTCAAATTGAGCAAGTAACTACTCAAAATTCTCAATCAATTAATGAAGTTGTAACCTTTATTAATCAAGTTAGTGGACAAACACAAGGAGGAGCACAAGGTCAAGGAGGAGGTGCGGCAGCTCAAATTACTGAATAATAATAGTAAAAAGAGTAGCAAAAAAAGCCCTGTTTTAAACAGGGCTTTTGTGTTATAATATCATTATAAATTTTTGTGTTTTAATTGATTATGAATAAAACTGAAGGCAAAAAAAGAATAGATAAATTAAGGCAAGAAATTGATTTTCATCGCTACAACTATCACGTACTTGATAAAGAGACCATGGATCCCTTTATTTTAGATAACTTAAAAAGTGAATTATTTAAGCTGGAAAATGATTACCCAGATTTAATTACTCCAGACTCACCCACTCAAAGAGTTTCTGGTGAAGTGTCAGAAAAATTTCAAAAATCCACTCATTCCATTCCAATGATATCATTATTTGATGCATTTTCTGAAATTGATATGTATGATTGGCAGGAGAGAAACTCTAATTATTTAAAAAGAGACTTTAAACCAAACTATTATTGTGAATTAAAGCTTGATGGCCTTGCTCTTAACCTTCGTTTTGAAAAGGGAGTGTTAATGCTTGGAGCAACAAGAGGAAACGGAAAAGTTGGAGAAAATATTACTACAAATATTAAAACAATTAATAGTATCCCCTTAAAACTTAGAATACCTAAATCACAAGAGTTAAAAGATATTGGTTTAAAAAGTGATGAAATAGAAGAACTCTTTTATTTAATAGAGGAGGGAATAATAGAGGTTAGAGGTGAGGTGGTTATGTCTAAGAAAACTTTTAATGAAATTAATTTAAGAAATAGGCAAAATGATAAGGCAGAGCTTGCTAATCCTAGAAATGCGGTAGCTGGTTCTCTTCGTCAACTTGACTCCAAGGTAACTGCTAGTCGCAATCTTGATTTCTATGCCTATGATATAATTTTAAGTACAGATAATAGAATACTGGAAAGAGGAGAGGTGATAAGAAAAAGAGATGTCGCGGATAAGTTGGCTGGAATATTAGGCTTTAGAATTTTAAAAGACAATAATGTTTGTAAAAATTTAGAAGACGTTTTTAAATTCTATAGCAAAGTAGAAGAAAAAAGAGATAATTTACCAATGGAAATTGATGGAGTAGTGGTTAAAGTTAATGATTTAAAGATGTGGAATGTTTTAGGAATTGTTGGTAAAGCACCAAGGTATATGATGGCGTATAAATTCTCAGCGGAGAAAGCGGCCACTAAGCTACATGATGTTATTTGGCAAGTAGGAAGAACCGGAGCGCTAACACCAATTGCTGTGCTTGAGCCAGTAAAAGTAGGGGGCACCACCATTAGTCGTTCAACTCTTCATAATCTCGATGAAATTAAAAGATTAGGAGTAAAAAAAGGTGATACGGTGATAGTGGAGAGATCTGGTGATGTTATTCCTAAAATTGTAGAAGTGTTAAAAGATCTACGATTAGGAGAAGAAAAAGAAATTAAAACTCCAAATACTTGCCCAATGTGTAGTGGCAGAGTTGAAAAAACGGGTGATGAAGTAGCGATACGATGTTTAAACAAGGATTGTTTTGCTGTTAATTTACGCAGTATTTCTCATTTTGTTTCAAAATCCGCTCTTGATTTTGACGGATTAGGCCCCAAATTGATTGAACAATTTATTGAAAATGGTTTAATCAAAGATGCCTCTGATTTGTATTCAATTAAAAAAGAAGATTTGTTAAGTCTTGAAAGATTTGGGGAAAAGAAAGCTGATAATATTTTAGAGTTAATTAGGAAAAAGGAAGAAGCTTCTCTTTCAAGTATTATTTACGCTCTTGGTGTTAGACACGTTGGACAAGAAACAGCTGATCTTTTAGCTAAATTATTTAAAGAAAATAATCATAAAAATAACTATAAAATAACTGATATCTCAGATTATTTTTCTAAATTAGATGAAGAAGAATTAGAGGAGATTGAGGATATTGGTCCTAAGGTTTCAAGTAGTATAAAAGAATACTTTAAAGACACAGGTACTCAAAAATAGTTAAAGAAGGTGGAAGAAAATGGACTTAAAATTAAAAAAGAGGATGAAAAAAAAGAAGAAGTTTTAAATCGTGAAATAAGAGATAAGAAATTTGTTTTAACTGGTTCACTTAGCAGTTTGACACGAGGACAGGCAAAAGATAAAATAAAAACATTAGGTGGCAAAGTTAAAGACAATGTCACAAGCGATACAGATTATGTAGTAGTTGGAGATGATCCTGGTTCAAAGTATGAAAAAGCTAAAAAAATAGGAGTTAAAACCCTAGAAGAAGATGATTTCTTAAATTTATTAAAATAATATGAGTATAAATAAATCTGAAATAGAACATATTGCAAAGCTTTCAAGATTAGAATTAACAGATAAAGAAGAAGATACTTTTTCAAGTCAAATATCTTCTATTTTAGAATACATGGAAGTATTAAATGAAATTGATGTTAAAAATGTATCTGGCACAGCTTTTGTTGGTGATCTTCATAATGTTTGGCGAAGTGATAATGTGGAAAAATGGAGTGAAGAAGAAAGAGAATTGGCGCTAAATCAAAGTGAAAGAGAAGATGGTTTGGTAAAAGTTAAAAGAGTAATTACTTAATTTTAAAGAAAATGGAAAAAGAGAAATCTAAAAAATTAAATGAGTTAACCGTTCTTGAGGCCAGGGAAATGCTAGATAGTGGTAAAATAACATCAGTTGAGTTAACTAAAGCTTGTTTAGATAGAATTGAGGAAGTGGATTCCGATATTAATGCTTGCTTGCTGGTTAATAAAGAAGATGCACTTAAAAAAGCTAATGAGGCTGATTTAAAACTTCAAAAAGGAGAAAGAGGACTACTTCTCGGTATTCCTTATCTTTGTAAAGATATTATTGTAGTTAAAGATCAGAAAACTACAGCTGCATCTAAAATATTAGAAAATTATATTGCACCATATAATGCCACTATAATTGAAAAATTGAATAAAGCAGGGGCGATACTACTGGGAAAAACAAATTTAGATGAGTTTGCCCAAGGAGCCTCTACAGAGAATTCTGCCTATCAGGTGACTAAGAACCCATATGACTTAAATAGGGTTCCTGGTGGCTCATCTGGGGGCAGTGCAGCCGCGGTAGCGGCTAATATGTGCCTCTTTGCCATTGGGTCTGATACTGGTGGTTCAATTAGACAGCCAGCTAGTTTTTGTGGAATTATTGGTTTAAAACCAAGTTACGGAAGAGTATCTAGATTTGGACTATTATCAATGACATCATCAACTGATGTTATCGGACCTTTAACTAAAAGCATTAAAGATACAGCTATGGTATTAGAGATAATATCAGGAGTTGATAAGAAAGATGCTACCTCAGCTAGTTTTAGACCAGCTGCATACTTAGAGTATATTGAGAAGAAGAATGAAATAAAAAAAGGGGAAAAAGATGATAAAGAAAAAGATAATCAAGAAAATAAAAAGCTAAAAGGAGTTAAATTTGGATTACCAAAAGAATATTTTGATAAAAATTTAAATAGGGAAGTAAAAGAAAAAGTAATGGAGGTAGTTGAGAAGATATAAGATATGGGAGGTGAAATAAAAGAAATTAGCCTTCCTTATACTAAATACGGAATTCCCGCCTATTACCTCATCACCCCATCTGAAATTAGTTCTAATTTGGCTCGTTTTGATGGAGTCGGCTGGGGATTATCTCACAGTGAAGTAAATGACTTACAAGATTTTTACAAAAAAAATAGAGGTTACGGATTTGGCCCAGAAGTTAAGAGAAGAATTATGCTTGGCACCTATGCACTAAGTGCTGGATATTATGATGCGTATTATAAAAAAGCTCAGGCAGTTAGAACTTTAATTATCGATGATTTTAAGCACGCATTTACAGAAGTTGATTATATTATTACACCAACTACCCCACATCCGGCTTTTAAAATTGGTGAACAAAAAGATGATCCACTAACAATGTATTTAGAAGATATTTTTGTAACTGGAGCAAGTTTAGCAGGACTACCAGCTCTGTCTATGCCAGCAGGAATGATTAAAGTAGAGAATGGAAATAAGATGCCAATTGGCGCACAAATTATTGGACCATATTTAAAAGAAGCAGACTTATTAAATGTTTGCTATAATATTTCAAAATAAAGTTAAAAATTATGTTTTTTAGAAAAAAAGATGAAAAAGATTATTCAGGTAAAAAGTATATTTTAATTATAGCTCTTTTAATTCTTCTAGTAGCTATTATTTTAGGTATATCTGATTTGCTTGAAGAAAAAGAAGATAATAAGGTAGATATTCCATCTCTTGATCAAATACTTGAAGAAAATGAAGCAAGTCTTGATAGCTATATCGCTAAAAATACTCCAAGTGTTAAAGAGAATGATAGAATAATTGGTGACATAAATGCTCCTTTAAAAATATTTGTTTTTGAAGACTATAATGACAAATTTAGTGCTCAGTTTTCAAAGACAGTAAATAAGATTATTAGAGAAAATAGTGGGCAAGTAGCGGCTGTTGTTAGACCATATATTGGAGCTACATCTGAATCTAAAAGTAATGCCATAGCCTTAGTTTGTGCATATAAAAAAGGAAACTTTGCTCAAACAAGAGACTATATTTTTAACACATTACTTAATAAAGAGAATACAGAAAAAGTTGAATATAATACTGATTGTTTGACAGAAGAGGAAAAATTAACAAAAACAAATGAGTTTAGAAATAGCGCAGAAACATTTGGTGTTTACGGTAGTCCAACAATATTTATTGGAAATGAAGTAATTGTTGGAGCTAGACCTTATGATAATTATAAAAACTCTGAAGGTGAAGAAATTGAGGGAATGAATGAACTTGTTAAAAATATTTTAGATAGTAATAAGAGTTAGACAGAAAAGAAAGAATAGAAAAGGAGGGTTCGCATAGTGGTCTAGTGCGCTCGCTTGGAAAGCGAGTATACCGAAAGGTATCAAGGGTTCGAATCCCTTACTCTCCGCCAATTTGCGATTTTGTCAGTTTCGGCAGAATTGCGAGCAGAGCGAAGCTCTGCAGAAGTCGCGCTTTGCGCGAAAAGGGCTGATTTTGCAACGATTTGCCACGCTC
>JAQICS010000015.1 GCA_027858435.1 Patescibacteria group bacterium
AAAGAAAATCATTCGGCTTCAAGAATGTGGAGACTTATGTCAGGAAGCTTATTCTAGGTCTTTTGCCCTTCGCTTTGCTCTGGAGCTATACACACTTTTCAACGTAGAGCCTAGATTTAGGTAATGTGCTCACACATATTGCACTTTTTTGATAAACTAAAGGTATATAAAAAAAATTATTTTTAAAAATTTAGCGTATAAACAACTAAAGATTAAAAATAATTAATATTATAAACTTGTTTTTATTACTTTAATTTATAATAAGTTGCCTTTCCTTTGCCTAATTTTTCAATTATTCCCAAAGATATTAACTTATTAAAATCTAAATTTCTAGTTGGTTTAGCTCTATTTGTTAAATTAGAATATTCTTGATCAGTAATATAACCCTTTCTTTTAATTAGATTTAAAATTATTTGGTGATGTTTTTTTAAATCATTTTTAGGGGAAATAACTATTTTATTTAATTCCTTACCAACACGAAGTAATTCATCTATAATACCATCTGTAAAATATTCTAACCATGAAGTAAAATCAATTTCATCTTTAATATCGTAATAATCACCTAAAATACCAACCTCCTTAAAATATTTACTAACATTTTGATTATAATAATTTTCAAAACTGAAAAGATTAAAAGTATCTAAGCCCATTTTTGCCAATAATAACTTAGTAGCTAATCTAGCTGTACGACCGTTACCATCAACAAATGGATGAATTACTACAAATTGTTTATGAAAAATTCCAGCTAATATCAAAGAGTCAATTTTATTTTCATTGTCAGATAAATACTTAAACAATTCATTTAATAAATCTTCTACCTCTTTCTCTTCAGGTGGTAAATAAATAGTTTGACCAGTTTTAGGATTATTAACAAAAACTGGTTCTTGTCTAATTTTTCCACATCTATATTTTTCAATTAAATCTTTAGTTACTGTTTCTTGTATATTTAAAATTAATTTATTGCCAAAAACAATATTCTCTTTTTTAATTAGATTGTCTAAATCTACCAACGCTTTATTATAATTTAAAATTTCTTTTTCACTATCACGAACATACTCTGGTTTATTCTTTAAAATTCTTTTAACATCTATTAATGGTAAAGGGTTACCTTCGATGCTTGTTGAAGAAAAGACTGACATCACCCTAGCTCTTATTTTTAATTCAGTTAAAACAACATCAGAAAATCTACGATTATTCAAATCAACAATAAGTCCAGCAATTCTTTTAATGTTTGCCAGTAATTTATTAGAAATTGTATATTTTGGATTAAACATATATAGACGTATTATAGACGTATTATAGACGAATAATAGACGAATGTCAAATTTTTTGGCTACTATTTTTCTTAAAAAATACTTAATTATTAGCCAACATTTCTCTATTTAACTAACTCTTCCTAAATATGGGATATTTATTTTCTTTTTGCTAGTTTCTCCTTTAAAGCATTCTCTGCTAGCTTTAGCGTCTCTATGGGTTTTAGCTATATTGGAACTAGAAACAATGGCTTTAAAACTTGATCCTAAAAAAATACTATGCTTTCCGTATTTCTTAGAAACCTTATCAAGTCCTGAAAAAATTCTTTCTAGCTTATCATTTTTTAGACTTTCTAAAAATATATCAGTTTGACAAAGATCGTTTTTAGTTAACTTAGAAAAAACTACTCCACTAGCTCTATACATTCTATATGGAGAATATATATTTCTAAACTTCTTATCAATTTCTTTAATAATCTCAATTGGATTATTACTAGCTCTTAAAAGTTTTATTTCAAATGAATGATAATTAAAGCTTTGTGTTTTTAGAAAAAAGAAGACAGATTTTACAGCTAAATTATATCTTCGAAGTTTTATACAAGCATTTTCTACATTCTTAGATAATTGAGAAAACACATAATCATAATTATTAATAGCCGGAGTGAAAGTTTTAGTTTTAGAAATCGAATAGAAATTATCTTTTAAATTAGTATTTAGCTTATACACCATATTTCCTTGAAGTTCCTGCCAAATTTCATATTGTAGTTTATGAAGTCTTGTTTTTATATAATCATAGCTTTTATTAACATATTCATAGGCTGTTTTTATCCCTATTTCATTTAATTTCAAACTAGTTTGTGGTCCTATACCCCAAACATCAATTACCTCAAGATCTTTAAGATAATTATTTATCTCTTCTCTTTCTATAATAGTTAGACCAGATGGTTTATTCCACTTAGAAGCAATTTTAGCCAGTGTTTTAGTTGGAGCTAATCCAACAGAGAAATTAAATCCTAATTCTTTATCAAGCGTTTCTTTTATCTCCTTAGCTATTTGAGATAAGCTTTTGTTATATAGCTTATCTAAGCCTGTTAAATCAACAAAACACTCATCAATGCTGTATTCTTCTACTTCTGAGCTATATCGTCTTACAATGTTATACATTCTCTTAGAATACAGACTGTATGTTTCATAGTCTGAGGGGATAAAAATAATGTCTTTACAAACTCTTTTTGCTTCAATTATACTCATCCCTCTTTTAATTCCCTTATATTTTGCCTCATAACTTAGGGCAGACACTATTCCTCTTTCCATTCCAGTGGCAACTGGCTTCCCTCTAAGTTTTGGCCACTTAGCTAGCTCACAGGAAACAAAGAAACAATCAGCGTCAATATGAAGTATTGTCATATTTTAATATATTAATATTTTCTAATAACCGCCCTTACCACTGCTGCTATTTTTAATTCTTCCTGAGGATATATTCTTAAATACTTAGAATTAGCTGGTTCTAAAAAAACAATTTTTCCAGTTTTACGTAAGTACTTTATCGTCCATTGATTATCTACTTGAGCGATAACGATATCACCACTGGTGGCGGTTAAACTACGATCAGCTAAAACCATGTCTCCTTCCATTATTCCAGCATCTTTCATGGAGTCTCCACTAACCTTTAACATATAGGTAGCATCCTTATTATTTATCAAATACTCATCTAAGCTCATAGTATCAGCTAGCTCCTCTTCAGCAGGAGATGGAAACCCAGCCACTACTTCCCCTAAAATCTTAAGCTTACCAAATATACTTTTAGGAATTAATCTTCCCTTCTCATCTTTTCCTAAAAAATCTTCCTCAATTAATTTATTGACAAGTTTAAAAACTGAGTTTTTAGATTTAAATTTTAAAATTTCCATTATCTCAGAATAGCTAGGCATTCTTTTATTTAATTTATAGAAATTCTTAATTTGTTTTTTATACCTTTCGTTTATTTCTCCTACATTTGTCATATGTTTGATAAATATTAATTTAACTTAATAAAAAATAGTTAAAAAAATAATAAATTAGATATATTTATATTATAGTAAACAATCGTTCACCTGTAAAGATAATAAAAAAAATAGACTATATTTAATAATCTATTTCTTCTTGAGCCGTTGACCGGGCTTGAACCGGTGACCTTCTCCTTACCATGGAGACGCTCTACCAACTGAGCTACAACGGCCTACTCTTCTCTTTCTTTTAACATTTCAATCTCTTCTTTCCATACTTCTATTTTTTTATTTTCAGGATTATTTTCTACCAATCTTTCTAAATAGGAAATAGCTGATTTTTTATCATTTCTCATTATACTTAAATCCAATATTAAATCAAGAAATCTTGGATTGTTTTTTTCTATTTCTAACGCTTCAGCTGCTTCATCAAAAGAAAGCTCAATATTTTCAGCTTCTTTTAACATCTCAGCTAGAGAAAAATGAATTTCAGCTGTATTTATATCTCCAGAAAAAATATCTTCTTTTTTTCTTTTCTTAGCTAACTTTAAAGCATGACGAAATACTTGTTCAGATTCTGTCCATTTTTTAGATTGTTGATATGCTTTTCCTAAATAGAAGAAAGCTTCTAAGTTTCTTTGCTCAAGTGAAATTATCTCAAGTAGTTTTTCTACGGCTAACTCACTTTTTTATTCAGCTAAGTCATTTTGAGCTTTAGAAAAAAGATCTTTAATTAATTTTTCTTTCTCAGACCAAGAAATCTTTTTCTTTTTATAATTACTCTTTACTTTTTTAAGTTTCTTTTCTGAAAAATCAACAAAGCTTAAAAACCTGTCTTTTATCTTTAACCAAAGATTAGCAAATAATCCACTTAATTTACTAATATCTCTATCTACTCTTTTTTTAATAATTGCTTTTTTAGCACTTGCTTCCTTTTCACCAGGAATGTTTTCCACATTTAAAACCGCTAGTACCGGAAACTTCCTTACTATAATAATTATAATAATAAAAAGTGAAATTACTGCAATTATTAAAAATATATTATCTGACATAATTTTTCTTAAAAATTTTAGAAAATTCTTGATAATTTAAACTAGCTCCACCAATTAATAATCCATCTATTTGTTTATACTTTAGAAATTCACTAGAATTACTGGCCTTAATACTACCACCGTAGAAAACTTTTACTTTCTTTTTAAAATCATTATAGATTAGATCTTTAATATAAATTGATGTTTCATTAACTTTTTCTGCCTCAGGTGTTTTACCACTTCCAATTGCCCAAATTGGTTCATAGGCAATAGAAATATTTGTTAATTCTTTCTTTAACACATCTTTTAAAGCTCCTTTAAGTTGAGTCTTTAAAATACTTTTGGTTTTTTTATTCTTTTTCTCAGTTAAATTTTCCCCCACACATAGTATCACCTTTAAACCAACTTTTAAAGCCTGTTTAATTTTGTTGTTTATTATCTCATTATCTTCTTTTTGATACTTTCTTCTTTCGCTGTGTCCAATAATTACATATTTAGCCCCACTTTCTATAATACTTTGAGAAGCTACTTCTCCGGTGTATGAGCCATATGAATAAGCGGCACAATCTTGTGCTCCTAAATATATATCTTTTCTTTTAAGTTTTTGATTAATTAAATTTAAACTTAAAAAATCTGGACATACTATTATTTCATTGTCTGTTTTAATCTTTGCTATTTTATTTGCCAATATCAATGATTCTTTAATTGAAAGATTCATCTTCCAATTAGCAATAATTGTTTTACTCATACTTAATTAATTTACTTAATTAATAATTTATGTTTTTATCTTTCTTCTTTTTTGCTTGTCTTTATTCTACTTCTTGATATTTTAATCTGTATTCTTCATCACTCATGGTTAAATACATTATTGCCTCTATTACCCCAATTATTGAAGGAATAATTGTCCAGGAAAAAAGTAAATAAAGGAAACCTTTACCAATTTTATTTTGATAAAATTTATGAGCTCCCATGCCTCCTAAAAATACAGCTAGGATAACCGCTATTGTTCTTGTTTTCATATAATTTATATTAATTATCTCTTCTTAGTATAGTTTAACGCATATTTAAAAAAAATCCCAGTTTTAAACTGGGATATTTATTTTATATTATTGTATTATTTTCTAAGTTTTTCTTGATAATCATTTATCTCATTAAAGAATCTTTCCTTGTTTTCTTCTTTTATCGGTTTACCCGGTGGAAGAACTTCATTTAAAGGATTAATTTTAGATCCATTTTTTACCATTTCATAGTGAAGATGAGGTCCAGTTGAAAAACCAGTAGAACCAACATAGCCAATTACATCTCCTTGTTTAATCTTTTGACCAGTTCTAACTGCTATCTTTGACATGTGGCCATAATTAGTTGAATAAGTACCATTATGTCTAACTTTTACCATATAGCCATAGGGACCATTCCAACCCGCAAAAGAGATTGTACCATCACCAACTGTTCTAATTGGTGTTCCAGTAATAGCGGCGTAATCAATAGCTCTGTGTCCAGTTGAAACATTAAAGGCGGCTACATAACGAGAACCAGTGGTAAAACCAGATGAAATATATTTAAAAGAAAGTGGGGCTTTTAGAAACATTTTTTGTACCGAATTTGCTTCCTTATCAAAATACCCTTTATTCTCCTCATTTTCTTCAAAGTAGTATAGCTCATAAGGTTCTCCGGCATTAACATATCTAGCTGCTAAAACTTTTCCTGGTCTTACATATTCTCCATCTAAATAAAGTTTTTCGTATATAAACTTAAAGGTGTCACCTTTTCTTGGATCTTTAGCAAAATCTATACTCCATTGAAAAGCATCAGCCATAGCGATAATTGCTCTTTCATCAATATCTTGAGACATAGCCGCTTCGTATAAAGAACTTTCAACCTTACCCCCTGATGTTACTACTTTAGTTTCATAAGGGATTTTTCTGATTTTAACTTCTAATGGATCTTTTTCAAAATTAACAAATAATTCTTCTTCACTGTCCATTTTATAGATCATCTCTTCTAACTTGTCTGTTTTTTTATCAAATTTAAATTCTAAAAAATAACCAGCTCTAATTTTAGCTAAATCGTATATTTCTTTACTCTCGTTATAAATAGAATTACAGATTGTATTTAACACCCCTGCTCTTTTAGCTGCTTTTGAGAAAGTATCACCTGATTCAATCTCTATCATTTTCCTATAATAATCTGGCTCTTTAACCGCTATTTTTTCTTCTATTTCTTCTTCACCTACTTTATTCTTTTGATTTAAATGATTATAAGCTTGTGATTTATTAGAAAAATAGAAAATGAAAAATATAATTATAAGAACTAATAATACTATTGACAAAATTGTTATTCTCTTGTTTCTATTCATAAGTTTTTGTTTACTTATTAAGGTTAATACAAAATTAAAAAAATGCCAAATGCTTAAGACTAAACAGATTAATATAGTATATAATACAGTTGCTTTTCCCTTTTATCTCTGTTATAATATTTAAAGAGAATGAATTAAAAAAATTATTAAATTTATTTCCGAAAGGGGAATTTTTTATTTCTATGGCAAAAAAAGAAAACAAATCTGTCGCTTACGGAGCAGACCAAATTACCGTATTAGAAGGATTAGACCCAGTTAGAAAAAGACCGGGGATGTATATTGGTTCAACTTCAGCCGCTGGTCTACATCATTTAATTTGGGAAGTAGTTGATAACTCAATTGATGAAGCAATGGCTGGTTACGCTAATGAAATCTGGGTAAATCTTGAAAAAAACGGCTTAGTTTCAGTACGTGATAATGGAAGAGGTATTCCAGTTGAGAAACATAAAATGACTGGTGTTTCAGCTTTAGAAACTGTTTTAACAAAACTTCACGCTGGTGGTAAATTTGGTGGAGGAGGTTATAAAGTTTCTGGTGGTCTTCATGGTGTTGGTGTTTCAGTAGTTAACGCTTTAAGTGAAAGTTTACATGCCGAAATTCACCGTGATGGTAAAATATGGGAACAAGATTATAAAATAGGCATTCCTCAAAAAAATGCAAAAGTTACTGGTAAATGCAATGATAGCGGAACTACTATTACTTTTAAACCAGATGCCACAATTTTTACCGAACTAGATTTTAGTTGGGAAAAAATTCTAGATCGTCTTAGACAACAATCCTATTTAACTAAAGGTATTACCATTAATATTAAAGACGAAAGAGAGGGTGAAAGAGAAAAAAAATATCGCTTTCATTTTGAAGGAGGTATTAAGTCATATATTAAATCTCTCCATAAAAGCAAAAATGTAAAAAATGAAACCATTTTCTATATTGATAAAGATATAAATAAATGTAAGGTTGAAGTTGCTCTTCAATATAATGATGAATTTAACGAAACAATGTTAGCTTTTGCTAACAACATTCACAACCCTGAAGGTGGTACTCATGTTGCTGGATTTAAAAGTTCTTTAACTAGAACTTTAAATAGTTATGCAAGAGGTCACAATTTACTTAAAGAAAAACAAGATAATTTAAGCGGTGAAGATGCAAGAGAAGGCTTAACTGTTGTTATCTCCGTAAAACTTCCTGATCCACAATTTGAAGGTCAAACTAAGGGAAAACTTGGTAATGCAGAGATGAAAGGTTATGTTGAAAATGTATTCAATGAATCTTTTGCTATATTTTTAGAAGAACATCCTAAAGAAGCAGAATCAATTATAGGAAAATGTATTCTATCTGCTCAAGCTAGATTAGCAGCTAGAAGTGCTAGAGCCACTATCTTGCGTAAAGGTGCCCTTGAAGGTGTTACTCTTCCCGGAAAGCTAGCTGACTGCTCTAGTCGTCATCCAGAAGAATGTGAGCTATATATTGTAGAGGGTGACTCTGCTGGTGGTTCTGCTAAACAAGGAAGAAATAGAAGGTTTCAAGCAATTCTACCTCTTCGTGGTAAGATATTAAACGTTGAAAGAGCTAGAATTGATAAAATGCTTGCTAATAATGAAGTTAAAAATTTAGTTATCGCTCTTGGTACAAATATTGGTGACCAACTAGATTTAGAAAAACTTCGTTATCATCGTATTATCATTATGACTGATGCTGATGTTGATGGTGCTCATATTAGAACCCTTCTTTTAACCCTATTTTTCAGATACTTTGAACCTTTAATCAAAAACGGTCATGTCTATATCGCTCAACCGCCTCTATATCAAATTAAAAAAGGTAATGTTTCTAAATATGCCTATGATGAAGAGCAAAAGGATAATATTATACTAGAAATGGGTGGCCGACCTGAAGATATGGAAATTGGTGCAGAAAGCGACACAGAGGAAAACCTATCAATTGAAGCTCAAGAAGAAGCAAAAGCAGAAAAAGAGAAAGAAAAAGAAGAAAGTGAAAAGAAAAAGAAAAATAGTAAAATTGGTATTCAACGTTACAAAGGTTTAGGTGAAATGAATCCAGAACAATTATGGACTACTACTATGGATCCAGAAAATAGAATTGTTAAACAGGTAACAATTGAAGACGCAGCCGCAGCTGATCAAATGTTTGATATGTTAATGGGAAACAATGTTGCTCCTAGAAAAAACTTTATTCAAACACATGCAAAAAAAGTAACTAACTTGGATATCTAAACTATATGGAAAATTTTTTAAACCAATATTTAATTCTAATTTGCCCGATCATTGCTTTCATTATTGCTCAAGGAACTAAAGTGTTAATTAGGGCAACGAATGGTAAAATAACATTTAAGGATATATTTTCCTATTCTGATATGCCAAGTGGTCACACTGCTGTTGTAACCTCCTTAGCAGCAATTGTTGCTTTAAGAGAAGGAATGGACTCTAGTTTATTTGCTATTTCTTTCGTTTTTGCCACTATCGTTATCGTTGATGCAATTGGCTTAAGAAATTATCTAGGCCAACATGGAAAAACTTTAAACATTTTAGTAAGAGATTTAAAGGATGATGAATTTCTTGATTTCTCATATCCAAGATTATTAGAAAAAATTGGCCACACTCCGATACAGGTTTTAGTTGGTGGCACAATCGGAATTATAACTAGTTTAATTGGTTTCTGGTTTTTTAGTAACTTTATTATTTAAACTAAAACAATAAACTACTAATTATTTTATATTATTAAACCTACAATTTATATATATAAAACAAACCGCCTCTTTTTGAGACGGTTTTTTTGTTAGTCGTTTTGACTAAAACTAAAAATTAGGTGGTTAGTATCTTCCACAATGTTTTCCGGTGGATAATTAGCTACCACAAAATCATTAATAAAATCCGGGTCAGACACTTGATAATTAAAACTTTCTTTGTTTCTCTCTTTTCTTTTTTCTCTTTCTTCTTTGTCCATAAATATTTATTTTTTCAAATTCATCATTTCAACAATTTCTTCTTTAGGTATTTTTTCTCCTCCTCTTCTTTTTGTTTTTTTTAAAAGATAATTACCAGGATCAAATTCCCATAATAATTTCTTCAAAGATCTTTGAGCAATTCCTTTATCATGCAATTCTTCAATGCTATTGTTTTTCAATGCATCTTCGATAAAAGCGATGACAATTTTTTTAGTATAATCTTGAAATCCTAAATCATCTAGTATCCGGACTTCCCTTCTTGTTAAATTTTTTAGTTCTTTCTTTTTCATAGTATTCAGTTTTCAAAGTTCCAATTTGTTAATATAAATTAACAAATAAAAAGACAAATGTCAATTAATATTTGTCTTAAATAGTTAAACTATAGGTTAGAGAATAGATTTTTTCCAGTCATTGATGGAGACTTTTCAATATTAAAAAAGCTCAGTATACTTGGTGCTAAATCAGCTAAAGTACCTACTTTTTCCAGTAAGCTTAGGTCATAGCTATTTGAATCATGAAATCCAATAGAAAGTCCTTCAAATTCTTCTGCAACTAAAATTAAAGGTAATGGATTGTTAGTAATTTTTTTATCAGGTAAATCAGTTCCTAAATCTATCATTTTTTCTGCATTACCAGATGCAGAAGATATTATTAATTTTCCTTTTTTCTCTAAAATATTTTCAACTAATTTTTTAATTCTTTTATCAACCTCAGTTATTGTTTTTTTAGTTCTCTCTAAATCTCCTTCTGAGGCACTTAAGTCAATAGCGGAAACTGAAACCGCGATAAAGTTAGATGTAATATCTTTATCTAATTCTTTAAAAACTTCTTTAAATATTAAATCAGTAGCGGAATTTGAAAATCCTTTTTTATTATTATTTTCAGATGAAATTGTTTCCCAAACTTCATGACTATGTTTTACATCCCTTCCTCCATTAAAAAAATTGGTTAAGGCAGCTAAACGAAGTGTTTCGGTTATTTTAACTTGTTTTAACCCTTTGTCTGCAATTAGAGATGATATTGTGGTATCTGCTACCAGGTTTTCATCTTTTATATCACAGCCAGCTCCTATGCTTAAATAGCGAGCGTTTATAGAGCTGGGAAGCGTTCTTAATGAGGCGGCTGGATAGTTTTTAATTAACTCATTTATATTTGGAGTTTGGGCTAAGCTCAGAGCATTTCCTTCGTTATCAGGAGCAATACCAAAACCATCAAGAAGCAGGAGTACTACTGGCTTAATTTCGGGTAAGGGGTCATCTTCTTGTTCTTTTAAATCTTCCATATAAAACTATTTTATTATTTCTTTTTCAATTTCCATTAATCTATTATACTTCTCTACTCTCTCTCCTCTTGATAATGAACCTGCTTTAATATAATCAGCTTCAATTGAAATAGCTAAATCAACGATAAAAGTGTCTACACTATCTTTGCTTCTAGCTGACATAATTGTCAGATATCCACGATCTTTGGCAAGTTTTACATAAGAAAAAACGTCTGTCAATGTACCAATTTGTCCTGGTTTAACTAAACTGGTATTAGCCGCTCCTTCATTAGAGGCTAGTCTTAGTCTATCAATATTTGAAGAAAAGAAGTCATCACCAGCAATAATAATTTTACTGCCTAAGTCTGTGTTAATTTTTTTATAAGATTCAAGATCTGCTACATTAAATGGATCTTCGAGATAGCTAATTGGGTAATTATTTAACCAATCATTATATAGTGATAATAGATCACTAGTTTTAAAAGTATTTCTATCCAGTGAAAATATATATTTCTTTTCATTTTCATCGTATAAAATAGAAGAACCAATATCTAAACCTAAACTAAAGTCTTCCTCAATTTTATAGCCAGATCTAATTATAGCTGACATCATTAACTCTATTGCTTCAATACTTGAATCTATTTCTGGAGCATAGCCACCTTCAACTCCAGTATCAGTATCATAATCTAGTTCTTGTAAAACTATGGCTAATTCTTTAAAAATTTCAGAACCTGCTCTTACAATATCTTCAATTTTTTTTCTTTTAGGAATTAAAAGAAATTCTTGAAAATCTAAATTTGTATCCCCGCTATCACCACCATTGAAAAGACTAAATATTGGAAGGGGTAATTTTAGATCTTTAGATTTAGTGTTTAGTTTATTTAAATATGAATACAGCTCTTCTTTTCCTTGTTTAGCTGCTAACTTAGCTGCTAAAGATGAAATAGCAAAAACTACTGCCTCTGGTAGTACTTTATTATCTTTATCTAAAAATGACTTTAACACCTTATCAATTTCTTTTTGGTTATTTATTTTCAAACCAATTAGTTTTTCTGAAACTAAATCTTTTATTTTAGTAACTAAAAGAAGAAGTCCTTTTCCTTTATATCTTTTTTCATCTTTATCATAACTAAATTCAGGTTCTGCAAAAGGTGCTTGATAATAATCAGAAGAAACAGTTGTTGTTTCACTTAATGAATTTTCTAAATCAATTTTAATTCTTAAACTAATCTCACCACTTGAATCTAGAACTTCATAAGCAGATAGTTTTTTTATTTTAGAATATATAGGCATAGTATTTAAATTAGTAACTAACAATTTTATTTAATCCCGGTAATTCTTTTCCTCCCAAAAATGATAGCATTGCTCCTCCGGCAGTAGAGATAAAATCAATATACTCAGACATCTTTGTCATTTTAATCACCTCTATTGTCTCCCCTCCTCCCAAAACACCAAATGATGGTCCTTTAGCGCGTGAGGCAATAGATCTAGCAATTGATAGACTTCCTTGCCTAAAGCTATGTTCTTCAAATTTTCCCATTGGTCCATTCCAAATCAAAGTATTAGCTTCTTTAATATGTTTAGCAAATAGACCAATTGTCTCTGGTCCAATATCTAAAATTGATTCATTCTTTTTGACACTTTCAGGAACACATTGTCTAACAATACCTTTTTTGTTTTGTACAACTACATCAATTGGCAAAATAATTTTCTTTAAATATTTTTTGTTCTTCATTTTTTCTAAAATAGAGTCATCTACTTCATTTTCACAAAATGAATTACCCACTTCATAACCTAAAGTTTTAAAGAAAACCGTTGCTAGAGCACCACCAATTAAAATATTATCTGCTTTGTCGTGTAAATTAAAAATTAAAGGGGCTTTGGTAGATATTTTAGCTCCTCCCATAATTGCAACTAGTGGTTTTTTGGGATTAACTACCTTGTTTAATGCCTCTACTTCCTTTTCAATTAAGAACCCAGCATAGCTTGGTAGGTATTCTTTCACTCCACTAACTGAAGCTTGCTTACGATGACAAACTGAAAAAGCATCATTTACATAAATCTCTGCTAAATTAGCTAACTCTTTAGAAAACTTTTTATCATCAGTTAATTCTCCTTTGTTAAAGCGAACATTTTCAATCATTGCTATCTCCCCTTCTTTTAAATTATCGGTTTCTTTTTTAGCTTTTTTAGGATCATGTTCTGATATAAATTTTAAATCACTGCTTAAATTTTCTTTTAAATAGAGGAAAACAGGTTTAAGAGAATTACTTGAATCTACTTTTCCCTTAGCTCTTCCTAAATGACTTACAAGAATTATTTTTGCTCCCTTTTCTTGAAGATAATTAATAGTGTCATAGGAAGCTTTTATTCTAAAATCATCTTTAATCTTTTTTCCCTCAAGTGGAACATTATAGTCAACCCGAAGCAAAACTTTTTTGCCAGCTAAATTTTTTAAATTTTTAATTGAATTAATTTTCATATAAATGAGTTTATTTTATTATATTCTCATTACTACTTATCTCTTTTAAAGAAAGACTAGTATTATATTCAACACCATCTCTTTCATAAATAACATCAAGTTTATCACCGGGATAATACATATTAACTACTTGAGCTAAATTATTATCTTTATCAATTTCAATATTGTTAATCCAAGTAATAATATCTCCTTCTTTTAAACCAGCTAAATCAGCTGGGCTGTTTTTCTCTACTGCTGGTTTAAGACCACTGCTCCATATTAAAGCTCCTTTATCAAGACTGCTATATTCTGATACTATTTTATATTTACTTAAATCTAAATAATTAACTCCTAAATATGGACGACTAAGTTCATTTTTTTCTAAAAAATTTATCCAGTAATGGTTATAGGAAAAGGTTGGAACGATGTCTCCGTTGTAATTAACAAAAGCCATTAAATCTCCAGCTAAATTAAAGACAAAAGAAGTCTTAATTTCTTCTTCGTTTAAATTAGTGTTTAAACTATAATTAATTAACTCACTACTTGAGATACCATTTACCTCTCTAAGAGATGTAATATTTCCGGGATAAACTGTATTAGTATCTTTAATTGCTAAAATACTTTGTCCAAGTTTAATATCTTTTAAACTCGCATTTTTCTTAACGTTCATGTTTTTAGCACCATTAAGATGAAAAAATGCTAAATTATTACTCTTATCAATTAATATCTCATCAATGTTATATATCTCTTCACTATTATCAATTACTATATAACCTTCTTCATAGTTTTCTACAAAATCAGTCATTAATCCTTCACTATAAGGTGTAAAGACCCAACCATCAGAGGTTATTAAAAGTCCATTAAACAGTGGGTCATTTAAATTATATTCTACGAAAGAATCTGTCCAAGAACTACTTGTTGCCTCTGATGCTAACTTTGTCACAGCTATTTTTTTCTTATCAAACACAGACACCAAAGATGACTTAACCGAATTAACGGTTTCTGACAATTTAACATCTTCATTTACAACTACTTTTTTGGCATCACGAATAATTAAGCCAGGATTAGCATTTAAACCAGATAGATCTAAATTACTTTGGTAATTTTGTAGCACTTCTTCTGAAACATAGTAATTAGCCATTACTTGACCAAAAAAACCGGCTAGAAGTGCACAAATAACTATTAGCGGTATTATTAACCAAAAATTCCTACCAGTAAATAATTCTTTATTATCTTTTTTATTGTCATTTTTCTTTTTCATATCTTATATATATTTTTTAATTTAATTATATCCATGGTGCACTAAATAGTACCAACACTATCATTATTATTGTTAAAACTAGCGGCCACTTTATAGTTGTTTTATTTAACTCACCTTTAATATTTAACCTTAACATAGTGGAAACAAAATAGAATATAAGTGCCATGATAAAACCTAGAATATTTGCCTTAAGAGGAAGCATAAATAACACCCAACTTAATTGCCCCAGTAGTATAGCAGAAATAAATGCTAAAATAACTTTAACTTGCCTATCACCTTTTAGAAAAAGAATTGTTTGCCAGAATAATAACAATAAAACTAAACCAAGTGCAAAAAAGAAAAGGGTGAAGTTAATATTAATAAACAAAGGTAGAGTATAAAAGGATGAGAAAAGAGTGAAAACTATTAAAAATGAATAGTTATAGGAAAAATTATCTAAACTTTTTTCTTTTTCATTTTTTTTAGAAAATAAATAATAATATATATATTTAAAATATATAAAATTTAAAATAACCATTGATAAATGAAACAATTGTATTAAAAACTGATTGGGTAAAAGATAGGCATATGAAGAAAAACCAATCCAAATAAAAGATGGTAATACTAAATAACTAGGCCAAAACTTTTCATCATTATCTTTTGCTAAATATCTAATGCCAAATAGTATAAATATTAAACCAAGTGAAATTGAAACAAAGAAGAAACTAGGATAAATCAAAAACAGTTCACTTAAAACTAAGAGAATAAAAGGAATGATAAGTGGAACTATTCTTTTCTTATTCATGTAAAAATATTATTAACTCTCTTACTATATAATTTCTTCACTACTCGTTGAACTATCATTAAGTACTCCATCTTCAATTATTATCTCATTATCAGTTGAAGTAGTTAAATCATCTGGTAACGGAATTGTTTCAAATTGATCATACATAAATTCCTCAGAATCAGGATTATTAGTATTATCAGCTACATCCTCTTCCATGTTTTCACTATCCTCACCCATATTTTCATTTTCATTATTAACATCATCAGTGCTAGTAGCACTTGTTTCAAGTCCTTCATTTTCAAAGTTTGGAATTAAAGAATCGTCAGGATTTTCAGATAGAGATAAATATAAAGAGTTTTCTATATCATCTAAATTACCATGGGTTAAGTATTTAGAGGATACTGATATAACCTTATTATCTTTTTCTAAAAAATTAATAACGGTATTCTCTCTTCTCTCTATTTCTTGACTTTCATACTTTTGATTAAAGTATCCTCCAGCTGAATGATCTAGTCTTCCTTCAAATTCTAAACTATCATTTTTATAGGAAAAGAAGAAAGCTCCAGAAAATGACAACCTTCCTTCTTCATAGAAAGTAACTGGGAAAGAAATAATATTGTTTGAGTAATAAAAAGATTTTGGACTTTTAAAAGCAAATGATTCAGTAGAATTTTTACCAATTAAAAATCCATCTAATTCTTTAGGGTTCTTAAGATCACTAAAATCATAAAGTGAAAGTTTTATTTCATCTTCATCGTCATCATTTTTATACTTAGATAAAGAAGCAAAGTAGTTTCCATTATCATCTAATACTTGTAAGTAGTTTTCTAAACCATTAAGCTTTACACTTCCTAGAAAATTCATATTATCCATTTCTGAACTATCTATTACATAAATAGAACCTTTCTCTTCTTCAGATAATAGAAATACCCTATCTCCTACAAAATTAACTTGAAAAATATTATCTTTAGTTCCCAGTTTTTCCATTTTTCCTTTAACTTTCAGAGCATCATCTAAAATATATAAATTAGTATAATCACTTAATTCTTCCCCTTCCTCATCAAATCTTTCAGAATGAGTAGAAAGATAAACTAGATTATCTTTTTCATATATTTTATCTATAGAATTAAAATATCCTCTTAAATTAACTTTTGCGAAGTAGAAAATAGACCTACCATCAAGAGTGAATCGGTGTAAAATTGTCTGATTATTTAAACTACCATTTTCATTAATTTTTTCATCTACTAAATCTGTAATATCAGCTTGAACAAGAATTCTTTCAGTTTCAAGTAGTGAATCTAAATAGCTATCTAAGACCTTTTCTATTTTCTCTTTTTTCTCTAATTGACTGAAAAGTTCTTCTGAAGAATTTTCAACATCAGTAACTATTTTTTGATCTTCATCATTTAAGCTTGTGAAAATAATTTCTTTTTTAGCTTGATATTCATACAACTCTCTGTCAGCTCTTATGTCATAGGCGATATAAAAACTATCGTTGGTTAGTATTGTTTTATGATCTTTGTTTAATAAATAGAATTGTCCATTCAAATCATTATCTAAATTGTTTAAATCAAGGTGACTTACTCCTAAAAACCTATAACTATCATAATTGCTATCAAAATAATAAGTATCCCAACAACTATTATTTTCCTCACATGAAGCAAAGATGTTTACTCCGTTATCTTCAATGTTTGGTAAATAATTCTTTTCCTCATAGCTATGGTCACTTTCAAATATAAAATATAGTTGTCCTTGTTTTTCAATTAAGCCAACTGATTTACCAATAAACTTATAATCCTTAACTAAATTAAGTTGGTTTTCTTGATTAATTTCAAATACCTTTAAAATAGTATTAGTTGAGTCTTCTTCTTGTCCATAAATAACTATTAATGAATCATGAACAATTAGACTATTTGCTTTAAAATTAAAATCATTTTCAGTTTTTATTTCATAAGTTTCTTCCTCACCCTCTGCTATTACTTTTAATTTATTTTTATTTAAATAAAATACCTTATCACCAGCTTCTTCTAAAACATTAGCATTTTGATATACATTATCTCCTTCATTTTTTATATCTAAATAGTTTAAACTTTCTCTTTTCTCTATTTCTTTATACGAAGATCTGTGCCTATTATCGTATAAAAAATTCTTCAAATTATTAATATCTGAATATATTTTTAAACGATTGCTATAAATATCTTCTTCTATTTCTTTCTCTTTCTCTTTCTCTTTCGCTACTTCTTTCTCAGTATCTATTTCTTCGCTGTCGCTACCATTTAAGTTTAAATTAGAAATGAATTCCCCTTCTTGCCAAGGTAGAGAGCAAGCACTAGCAACTGTTGCTACTAAAAATAGCAAAAGAGCAAGAGAAAAAATGTTTTTATTGTTTTTCATATAAAAATAAAGTTTTAACTATATTATTAGTCATTATATCACTTAAAATGGATATTAACAAAGAGATTTATTCTTTTCAGTAGATATCAACCGTGGTTCCCACATTAGTTCTTTCATACACATATTTAGCTGAATTAACACCTAATCTAATACAACCATGAGAAACTGGGGTTCCTAGATGATCCTCTCCCTCACGGTAGCCATTTGGCCAAACTGGTAACTCATGTATTCCAATTCTTCCCCGATCAAGTCCTAACCAATATGGCATCCAAAGACCATAGGAAGCTGACCAAGCATTTTCAAATTTATTAACCACCTCATAGACCCCTGGAGTGGTTGGAGTTGAAGGTTTTCCTGTTGAAACTGAAAAGTTTTTCCATCTATATCCTTCAACTAAAAAGTATAGCTCTTGATCTTCTAAATTAATCTCAATTTTAACATCAAGTTTTTCGTTTGAAGATGAGTTTAAAGGGCTATATAAATTATCTATTTCTATAAAATCATTATAGGAGTCACCATCACTGTCTTTTTCAAATGGATTTGTTTGAAAAACAATCTCCCAGTAATCAGATAGACCATCATCATCTACGTCACTTTCATGAATATTAATCTTTTCCTTATTAAAAGGTGAATAGGCATTTCTAATCTCTAACCTATTACTATAGCCATCGCCATCAAAATCAAGACCAAAATTATACTCATCCTTGTTGTTATTATAAAAAGTGTCCCAGGCTTTCAGAAGAAATGGATCAAGTATTTTTTCTTCTGCTAAAACTGAATTAGAACTAGCAAACAGGAAAAACAAAACAAATATTGCTATCAATGTAAATTTATTTTTAATCATTTTTTTAAATTATTACTTTTTATTTTCTTGGTTTTTCTTTTTCTTCTTCTTATAAATTGAAAACTCACAACCACAAAATTTTTGTCTATAAACTCCTAATTCTTTGGCATATTCTTGTGATTTTCTAAAAATTTCATTGGAGCGAATATTATCCTCAAGTACTTTAATATTATATTTTTTAGATAACATTCTATTTATATTATTTATACTCTCTCCATCTTTATACGTACTAACAAGCAAACTAGTGCCAACATAATCAAAGTTTTTTAAACTAGCTAACTTAAAAGCTTTATCTAATCTGTCAAAATAGCAAACCTTACACCTTTTTCCTGTCTCGGGTTCTTTTTCTAAACCCTTAACTTTTTCAAGCCATTTTTCATGTAAATATGGCTCAACAATTAAAGGAATATTAAATTCTTTAGCCATTTTCTTAACCTCGTTTAATCTTTTTTCATACTCTTCTTGTGAAGATAAGTTGGAGTTATAGAAATACCAAGTAATATTATATTTAGGTTTAAGAATTTCTTTTGTTACATATGAAGAACATGGAGCACAACAGATATGAAAAAGTAATGTTTTTAAATTATTTTTATTTCTTCTATTTCCAAGATAATAGAAAAATAAAATGGTTAAAAACATTAGTATTGTTAAAACAAAAAGCGCTAAAAATTTACCTCTTGTTTGTAAAAAAAGTCCACTAAATCCAAAAATAAAAGAAAGAGATACAAAGACCAAAACAGTTTTTGGCTGACTTAAACCAGCATCGAGTAAGCGGTGGTGAAGGTGTTGCCTGTCAGAGAATTTAAAAGGATTCTTTTTATTTATAATCCGTCTAATTATCGTCCACATTACATCTAGTATTGGTATTCCCATAACAAGAAGAGCAATAGCAATTTTTGCTCCAGATATAATGGATAATACTCCTAGAATATAGCCAATTAAAAGTGAACCACCTTCTCCTAAAAATATTTTAGCTGGATGCCAATTAAAGACTAAAAATCCTAAAATTGCCCCACTAAATATAATAGCAGCTAGTGAAATATCTGGTTGAAAATATGTAGTTGATAGGGTGAATAGGAATATGATAAAGGAAGCAATAAGGCCAACACCGGATACCAAACCATCTACTCCATCAAGTAGTTTAGTGGTATACATCATACCAAGTAGCCAAGCAAAAATTATAATTTCTGAGATAAAAGGTATAATATTTATATTAATAATTCCTCCCATGGGATTACTAACCTTTTCTATTTCCACTCCACCTAAAATAATAGATACTATAGCTAATATTGGAAAAATAAATTGTTTTAAAGGAGATAAATTATACCTATCATCAAGAAAACCACCTATAATCAAAAACAAGGCTCCTGCAAAAAAGCCTAAAAGATGATATATATTTAAATTACTACTTAAAAATCTATTGCTAAATATAAAAAGAATTGTGAAAAAAGAAATAAATATAGCTGATCCTCCTAAAAGTGGAGTGGATTTAGAATGAATTTTTCTCTCTCCTTCTTTTCCTTTATCTGGTTTATCTAAAATATTAAAACGCCAAGCTATTTTTTTAATCGCAAGAGTAAAAACAATTGATAACAAAAAAGCAAGACCAAAGGGTATAATATAAAAAATATTTTCACTTTTTAGAAATTCAACAAATAACATTCATTTTAATTAAATTTGTAATCCTTTTTCTATTTCAATCTCTGCCTTATCGTTAATAACAATAATATCACGTCGTTTAAGCTCACCTGATAATATTTTATTAGCAATAACATTTTCCACCTTTTCTTGAAGTAATCTTCGTAAAGGACGGGCACCAAATTTTGGATCATAGCCTTGTTTTGCTAAAATTTTCACCCCTCTTTTGTCAGCCTTTAAGCTAAAACCTTTTTTCTCCAAATTCTTCTTTATTTTCTTAAGCATTAAGGTGGTAATTGAAGTAACATCTTCTTCACTTAAAGTTTTAAAAACAATTATACCATCAAAACGATTGATAAGCTCCGGTCGCATGTGTTTATTTAAGTGATCATCAATTAAACCTTGGGTGATAACATTTATATCAGTATCTTTCTTTATCTCATCTTGAATATAATTAGCACCAATGTTTGAAGTAGCAATTATAATTGACTCAGAAAAACTAACTGTTCTTCCTTGTCCATCGGTTAATCTTCCATCATCTAGCATTTGTAAAAACAAATTTAAAATATCTGGATTAGCTTTTTCTATCTCATCAAGTAAAATAAGAGAAAATGGTTTTTTACGGACTGCTTCGGTTAGGTAACCTTTAGTACCACTGGTATCACCGATCATTTTACTTAAGCTATCACTTCCCTGATATTCACTCATGTCAATTCTAACCAAGTAATCTTCATCACCAAAATAAATATCAGATACTGATTTTGCTAATTCTGTCTTACCAACACCAGTTGGTCCTAAAAACAAAAAGCTAGCAATTGGTTTATTTCCGCTTTTAATTTGGGCTCTAGCTCTTCTTAAACTGGCTGACACTGCTTTTACTGCTTCTTCTTGTCCCACTAAGCGCTTATGTATTTCTTCTTCAAGGTTTAATAATTTTTGACTCTCTTCTTCACTAACTTTTTGGGCTGGAATTCCAGTTAACTCACTAATAGCAACCGCCACATCTTCTTTGCCACAAAAAGAATCTTCTGGATTATTAGCCGCCCGACTAGCAGCCACTGAAGCCGCTTTTTGTAGAAGATTAATAGCTTTAAGTGGTAAATATTTATCATGAAAATACTTTTCAGACATATTAACCGCTGCCTCAAGCGCTCCATAGACTACAAACACTCCATATTTAGATTCAATTTGTCCCACCTTGCTCTGAAGTATTTGAATGGCATTGTTTTTCTCTGGCTCCTTAACAGAGATTTTAGTCATAGCTTCTCCCAAAGCAGTTCTTTCAACATATGAGGAATAATTTCTAGAAGAAGCAGAAGCAATAGCAAATATATGTTTTCTTCTAACTGATTCAGCTAACACTTCAGATAGATCTAAACTTTCTTGACTACCAGCTGAGATTCCAATTAGATTTTCAACATTATCAATATATAATACAATATTTCCTGAACGACTTGCTTCTGATATACAAGCTAAAAGTCTTTCTTGAGCCAGTGAGGCATCTGCTCCTGAAACTAAAATAGAGGTATCAAGTTCAATTAAACGACGATCGCGCATAAACTTTGGCACATCTTCCTCAACCATTATTTGAGCCAAACCATTAATTATTGTAGTTTTTCCAACTCCATTATGACCAACTAGTAATAATCCATTATGACCACCATTAAAGGATTGAAATATTTGTCTAAATTCTTTTTCTCTTCCAATACACATTTCTAAATTTCCAAATTTAGCTTGAATAGTTAAATCATGAGAAAACTTATCTAAAGTTGGAGTAGCAATAGCGGTATATGATCTATTCATATTGCCCTCTGGCTTTAAAAGAGCGGAGCTATGAAATTTTTTATACTTCTTTTTCAATTTACGATTAATCCTAAACCAAGCAACTGTGTTTCTAATCCTATCAGCGTTTACCCCTACCTCTTCAAGTATTTCCGCTAGAACATCATCTCTTGCATAGCAATATGAAATAATATTTAAAGGATCAACGTTGTCTTGACCTAAATTATATGCTTCCACAAGAGCACAAATCATAATTTCCTCTAAATCATTATCTTCTTCTTCCTTGTACTCTTCTCTGGCTAAGTTTCTATCAAGCAAAGAAATCATTTTTTTAGCATCAACATTTAATCTGATAAAAACATTTTGAATTTCCTTATTCTTTAAAAGTACTCTAAAGATATGTAAACTATTGGCTTTTTTTAAATTTAAATCCTTGGCTAAAAAACAAGCTTCCTCTATTAACTCAATTGCTTCATCAGTACAAGCATCAACTATATTAAATCTTTTCCCTTCTTTCTTATTTTTCCCCTCATCATTATTAAAATCCTTTTTTTTAATCTTTTTAGTTTCTGCTTTTTTTTGACTAATTCTGTAAACAAAAAATAAATCAAAGAAAAGACTAAGAAGAAATATAAGTATTAAAAAATCAAATTCTTGCCAAAAAAAGATAAGATTTAAAGGATTGGCAATTATTTTATCCAAATTTAAATATATCCAAAAAGCAAAAGAAAGCCATCCTGAAATAATTACTATTATTCCTAAAATGTTGGCAATTTTATAGAATCTATTCTTAAACTTTTTTAAAAGGGATATTGATTTTTTAACCGGATAATTCCAATACAGAAACCTGCCCAAAAACCAGCTACCATAAATTTTTCTGGTATCATCATAGACAAACTCTATATCTTCAGGATTTATACGTTCTTGTTCAGGCATATAAAATATTTAAAAAATTTGAAAAATTAAAGCAAAGACGATAAAGGCTGGAATTGCAATCCAAAAAAGAACGGATATAATTGCCACAAATATCCAAAACAGCATAACAAAAGATCGGTAAAGTATTTGAAAAAATCTAATAAAAAAACTAATCATTCTTCCACTAAAATCATATTGACCATACATCGGTACAAATATATTTTTCACCCAAACGCTAAGACCAATATTTTTTTCTCTGTCTTTTATCATTTTAAGTAATGACTTTATTTTTTTAAACAAGCCAACGGTGTACCACCAAACTGGAAAATATAGTATTTTCCCTAACATTTCGGCAATAATTACGGAAAAATAGCTAGCTGAGTTGTTAGATATAACATTTTTCATTTTTTAAATTATTAATAGTAAAATATAGTAATTATATTTTCATATTTAGCTTATTTAATAATATAATAACATTAATTATAGGCAATTGACAACTAAGAAAAGATATATTAACATACTATTAGCACTCTTATCATAAGACTGCTAAGATAATTCCAATAAATTACTAAAATTTACACATATGTTCAATAAATTTACCGATAAATCACAGGAAGTAATAATTAACTCTCAAGCAATTGCTACCAGCTTTGGTCAAGCAAATATTGAGGCTCTTCACATACTGCTTGCTCTTTCAGAGCAAAACGAAGGATTAACTAAACCAGTTTTAGAAAAATTAAAAATAGACCCCGATAGAATTGAAGAGCAAACTGTTAAAGAAATTGAAAAGCTTCCCCACTCTAAAACTGGAGCTTCAAATCCAAACGGACCGATTCAATCTGTATCTGGTACAGCTGAGACTGCTTTAGTATTAGAACGAGCTAAAAAAGAAGCTGATGGTATGAGCGATGAATTTATTTCTACCGAACACATTCTTCTAGCTTTAATTGGTATTAAATCAAAAGCTCAAGAAGTTCTTTTAAGCTTTAAAGTTGATTATAAAAAGGTTAAAGAAATTCTAAAAGAATTACGGGGCTCTCAACATGTGAATGATCCTTTTCCTGAAAATAAATACAAAGTACTAGAAAAATATACTAGCAATTTAACTGAACTTGCTAGAACTGAAAAACTAGATCCAGTTATCGGACGTGACCAAGAAATCAGACGTATTATGCAAGTACTACTCCGCCGTACTAAAAACAATCCTGTTTTAATCGGTGAACCTGGTACTGGTAAGACTGCTATTGTTGAAGGACTAGCGCAAAGAATTATCTCCGGTGACGTTCCAGAAAATTTAAAAGATAAAGAAATAGTAACTCTTGATTTAGGTTCTTTAGTAGCGGGAGCAAAATTTAGAGGTGAATTTGAAGATCGTTTAAAAGCAGTTATAAAAGAAGTTAAATCACAAAATGGAAAAATAATTCTTTTTATCGACGAACTCCACACTCTAGTTGGAACTGGCGCTTCCGATGGTGCAATGGATGCTTCAAATATGTTAAAGCCAGCTTTAGCTAAAGGTGATCTTAGAACAATTGGAGCAACCACCACTAAAGAATATCAAAAATATATTGAAAAAGATGCCGCTCTTGAAAGACGTTTTCAACCAATTTTAACTGATGAACCAACTATTGAAGACACCGTTAGTATGTTAAGAGGGCTAAAGGAAAAATACGAAGTTCATCACGGCGTTAGAATTACTGACGATGCTTTAATAGCAGCTGCTAAACTCTCTAACCGCTATATCAGCGATAGATTTCTACCGGACAAAGCAGTAGATTTAATTGATGAAGCCACTTCTTCTCTGCGCATGGAAATTGATTCAATGCCAGAAGAACTTGATCAATTAAAAAGAAATATTAATCAATTAGAATTAAATAAAGCTGGTTTAAAAAATAGTGCTAAAAAAACTAATAACTCTAAAGGATTAAAATCTCTTAATTCTGAATTAGCTCAACTTAAAGAAAAAGCAAATCAATTAGAACTTCATTGGAAGAATGAAAAAAATATAATTTCTAAACTTCGCTCTTTAAAGAAAGAACTAGAAGATTTAAAAATTAAATCAGAAATACTACAAAGACAAGGAGCTGATTTAAATGAAGTAGCGGAAATTAAATATGGCTTAATTCCGGAAAAAGAGAGTGAAATAAAAAATAACCAACTTGAATTAACTAAAATACAAAAGAAAGGTCAAAGAATCCTAAAAGAAGAAGTTGATGAAGAAGATATTGCTAAAGTTGTAGCTCGCTGGACTGGTATTCCAACTAACAAAATGCTACAAGATGATATTAAAAAACTAGCTAACGCTGAAGATAATCTTGCTAAAAAGGTTATTGGTCAAAATGAAGCAATTGAAGCAATTTCTAATGCCTTACGTCGTAGCCGAGCCGGAATTAATGAAGAGAAAAAACCAATTGGCTCATATTTATTTGTTGGACCAAGTGGTGTTGGAAAAACTGAATTAGCTAAATCACTAGCTCGCTTTATGTTTAATGATGAAAAATCATTAATCAGATTAGACATGAGTGAGTTTATGGAAAAGCACTCTGTAGCTAAATTAATCGGTTCCCCTCCTGGATACGTTGGTCATGACGATGGTGGTCAATTAACTGACAAAGTTAGACGTCATCCATATAGTGTAATTCTATTTGATGAAATTGAAAAAGCTCATCCAGATATGTTTAATATGCTGCTACAAATTTTAGATGACGGTCGCTTAACTGACGCCAAAGGAAGAGTAGTTAATTTCAAAAATACTATTGTAATTATGACCTCAAATCTTGGCAATGAAATCATTAAACAATATTCAATTGGCTTTAACACTGAAGAGGATAAAGAAAATGGTGGTCGTGATCAGGAAATGAAAGACAAGATTGATGGAATATTAAAACAAAACTTTAAACTAGAATTTCTTAACCGTATTGATGAAATTGTTTTATTTAAGAGCTTAAATAAAAAGAGTTTAGAAAAGATTGTTGACCTTGAATTAGCTAAAGTTGAAAAAAGACTTAATAATAAGAATATTACCATTAAAGTTAGTGCTAAGGTTAAAAAACTACTGGCTGAAAAAGGCTATGACACTAGCTATGGTGCTCGTCCTCTTAAAAGATTAATCCAAACTATGATTCTAGATGAAATGGCAATGGATATTATTGAAGGTAAAATTAATGAAGGAGATAAGGTTAATATTGACTTGGGGAAAAAGTCAGAAATTGTGTTGGCTGTAAAATAAATTTTATAGTATAATAGGAATTGCTAAAAAATTAACAAACATAAAAAATGAAATCTATCAAAATATCCTACATAATAGCAATTACAATTATATTATTTACTGGACTTAGTCCGCTAAATGCCAAAGCTGAATTTGATCCCAATAGAATTATTGAAGATAACTTTTTCTTTAATACCAACTCAATGACAATTTCAGAAATTCAATCTTTTTTAGAAGAAAAGAATAGTTTTTTAGCTGGTTATGTCATTAAAAACGCCTATGGAACTTCAAAAACAGCCGCTCAAATAATTTGGGATGCTGCTAATAATAATTATGATTGTGATGGAGTAGAATTAAGAGATCACCCAAGTGAAGCAGAAAGAATGGTGAAGTGTAAAAAAATAACAACCATTAATCCTCAGTTTCTATTAATTCTTCTACAAAAAGAGCAAAGTTTAATTACTAAAGCTAGTCCAAGTCAAAAAACTCTTGATGAAGCAACTGGTTATGGATGTCCAACCGGTGGCTACTGTAGTCCGTATTGGAAAGGTTTTGGCAAACAAGTAAACAGTGCATCACTGCAGTTTAAAGCATACTATAACAGTCCAGCTAATTATCGTTTTAGAAATGGTGGGACCTATATTGCTAAAGATAAATACTCAATGCTTAAAACTATAGCTCAAGCCATACAAGATGGGTCATATAATGAAATAGCTGATTCTCCGGAATTTACTACTATTACTATTAAAAACAAGGCTACAGCTGCCCTATATAATTACACTCCTCATGTATATAATGGAAACTATAATGTATACAAACTACTAAATAACTATTTCCCTGAAGTAGTAAATGGCAATAGTAATTTCCCAACAACAAACGAACCAGTTAGAGATTTAAGAAGTTTTCCAAATGGAACGCTAATTAAAGCAGAAACTCAACCAGAAATCTGGTTAATTGATAATGGTCAAAAAAGACATTTTGCTAACTGGTCAACCTTTGCTACTCGCTTTAGCCTAGATCAAGTAATTACCGCTACTGAAGCAGAAATAGAAAAGTATTCAAAAGGTCCAGCTATTAAATTCCCTAACTATTCTTTAGTTAAAACAGATAAAGAAAATATCTATCTTTTAGTTGATGATAAAAAAAGACCATTTGCTAGTGAAGAAGTGTATAAAAACTTTGGCTTTCACCCAAGTGAACTTGAAAGTGCTAAAGAAACTGATCTTTTAAGCTATGACATGGGAAAAGAAATTACCTTTAACTCAACTTATTTAACTGGTATCATTGTTGAAGAAGTAGAAACAGGTAAATACTTTTACCTTGAAGATGATACTAAGGCCCCAATTGATAAACTAGTAATTGAAACAAGGTATAAAAATCAATCTATATCTAAAAAAAGTCAGGCTGAATTAAATAAACTAGAAAAAGTTGATCCAATTTTATTTAAAGATAGTACTTTAGTTAGAACCTCAAATTATCCAACAATATATCTAATATCTGATGAAAAAAAACGACCTTTTGCTAGCAAGGCTGTATTTAACAAATTAGGATATAGTGAAGATAATGTTATAACCGCTAGCTCACAAGTCCTTTATTACTATGATAAAGGTGAAATAATTAAATAAATAATAATATATATGTCCCTTTTAGTCGCCGGATTATTACCCCATTGTCCCCTTTTAATTCCAGAAATAGGGCGATCAAATCAAAAGTTTTTAACAAAAAACATCACCGCCTATAACCAAATCTCTCAAGAGATTAAAGATAATGAAGTTGAAACACTTGTTATCATCAGTCCACACGCTTTAGACGCCGAAGGCTTAAAAATTAATGTTTCTCCAGAAATGATAATTGATTTTAAAGACTTTGGTTTAATTTCTGGAAAAGATAAAATTAAAGGTGACTCAACCTTAGCTGACAAATTATACTCAGCCTTAAAGGAAGAAATTGATCTTAAAATGGTGTCACATCCACTTCTTGATTATGGTAGTGCTGTCCCCTCTTTTCTTTTAAAGAAAGACAATCCTAATTTAAAGATTGTTGTTATATCAGTTTCAAAAAACCATGATGCTAGTTTTCATAATTTAGTAGGTAAAACCATTAAACAGGTTTTAAAAGATACTCCTAAGAAAACTGCTATTGTTGCCTCCGGTGATCTTTCTCATAGTCTAAAAAGAAAATCACCAGCCGGCTTTAACCCAAAAGCTAATAAATTTGATAATAAAATAATTGAAATTCTAAGCAAAGAAGAAAGCGCTGAAGAAAATATTATCAAAGTTGATTTCAGCTTAGCAGAAGATGTTGGTCAATGCGCTCTTAGACCCTTAATTGTTCTCTTAGGAGCAATGTCGTCTCAATTTGAAGCCAAACAACTAGCCTATGAAACTGAATTTGGAATCGGTTATCTAAGTTTCATATTTAAACCATTTAATAAGATAGAAGAAGAAGAAGAAGAAGAAGAAGAAGAAGAAAATATAATAAATGATGAAAATAATTTAAAAGAAATTAAATAATTAGCCTATGCCTCTTGAATCTTTTTCAGATATATATAATAATAAAAAACCAACTAAAAAGGCTCCCGCCTATAGATGGCAAGATTTAGCCTTACAATTAATTAATGATCTTTCTGTTCCAAATAATAAAAAATCATCAATTTTTAAAGCTTGTCGAGATAATTCAGAATCAAGAATAAGAACTGCTTTAAATGATACTAAGGAACTGTGTAAAGGTGGTTCAAAATGGCAATATTTTTTCAAAGTATTAAGCTCACTTAATCAAAAAGAAGCTGAAGGCAAGGAAGAGGAAAATAAAGATATAAAAGAAAATAAATAAAATGAACAAAGAAAAAAATAACAATAAAGAAAATTTTTTAGATATAATACATCATCCTGATGAAAGATTAAGGAAGATAAGTGATGAAGTTGACTTAAAGGATATAAAAAAACCTGAATTCCAAAATTGGCTTCAGGACTTAAAGTTAACTATGATTAAAAAAGATGGAGCTGGTCTTGCTGCACCTCAGGTTGGTAAAAATATTAGAGTTTTTGTAGTAAATGATGAAAAAAATAATATTATATTAATTAATCCCAAAATCACTAAAAAATCTTGGGCTAGAGAACTAGACGATGAAGGTTGTCTATCTGTTGTAAACACAAAAGGAGAACTAGTTTATGGTCCAGTTTCCAGACATAAAAAAATAAACTGCAGTTATATTGACGAAAATGGAAACCCAAAAAAAATAAAAGTAGATAAGTTCCTAGCTCGGGTTATTCAACATGAAAATGATCACTTAAATGGAATCCTTTTTATCGACCACATTTCCTCTCCCCTTCCGGATCTTCCAGATAATGTAGAAGAGAGCCAAAATAACTAAAACCCAACTAAGTTCTTGATAATATCCATGAAATGATTCTGGGTTCGCACCGATAAAATAACCTAAAGCCGCTAATATACTAACCCAAATAAATGACCCCAAGGCAGTTAAAGAGACAAATGTTAAAAAATTCATTTTAGAAAAACCAGCTGGTATTGAAACAAGTTGACGAATAACTGGAATTAAGCGCCCCAAAAAAGTAGCAGATTTAGAGTTAGCTAAAAAGTACTTTTCCGCTCTAGCTATTTTTTCCGGACTGATAAATATAAATTTAGCTAAACGATGATTAGCTAATTTGTAAATAACATATCTTCCCAAAGATAAAGATAGAAAATAATTAATTACCGCTCCTATCACACTTCCTAAAACACCAAACAAAACAACCAAATATATATTCATTTCTCCTTGACTAGCTAAATAAGCGGCTGGTGGGACTATTATTTCTGAAGGAAAAGGTAAAAAAGAACTTTCAATTGCCATTAAAATAGTTACCCCTAAGTAACCTAAGTCAGCGGTTATTCCTAAAAAGAATTGAATAAAAGATGAGAACATGTTTTAAAATATTAATAAATTACCTAATATAAATATAGATTATTACAGCTATTATGTCCACCACAAAAAATAAAAAGAAAATATTATTCATGGGCACTCCAGAGTTTTCCTGCCCCGGTCTTAAATCTTTAATTGAAGAAGATGACTTTGAAGTAGTAGCTGTTTATACTCAAGCTGATAAAGCAGTTGGCAGAAAACAAGAAATACAAATGCCAGCCGTTAAAAAATTAGCACTAGAAAATAATATCTCCGTTTTTCAACCACAAAAAATTAAAGATGAGGTAGAAAACATCAAAAAACTTAATCCAGACTTAATTGTAGTTATCGCTTATGGAAAAATAATTCCACAAAGCATTTTAGATATTCCTAAATATTCCTGTATTAATGTTCATGCTTCCCTTCTTCCTAAATATCGCGGTGCTTCGTGTTTGAATGCTCCCATTATTAACGGTGATAAAGAAACCGGTATAACTATTATGAAAATGGAAGCTGGGTTAGACACAGGACCAATTTTAAAACAATTTAAAATAGATATTAAAAGTAATGAAAAACTAGAAACCCTTCATGATAAATTATCTGACTTGGCTGCTAATAATTTAGTAGAAACTCTTAAAGATTGGATGATGGAAAAAATTGAAGCTCAAGAACAAGACGATAGTAGGTCAAGCTATGTTTCAATTATAAAAAAAGAAGATGGAAAAATAGACGTAAATAAACCAGCTAATGAGATTGAAAGAATGATTAGAGCTTTTAATCCTTGGCCAGGAACTTATGCCAATTTAAATGATAAACCACTTAAAATATTAGAAGCAGAAGTAGAAAAAGAAGAAAATAATAAAGAAATAGGTGAGTTTTACTTGCAAAACAAAGACTTATACCTTAAATGTGGACAAAATTCTCTACATATATTAAAATTGCAATTGCCTGGAAAAAGATCAATGACAACCACTGAGCTTTTAAACGGCAACAAGGATATTGTCGGCAACATCCTTAAATAATCAAGGTCCCTTCGTCTAATGGTTAGGACATCAGATTCTCATTCTGAAAATAGGGGTTCGATTCCCCTAGGGACTACGAAGTAAAAATAGACTCAATGAATGTTGGGTCTATTTTTATTAATGTGAGTAATCAAACATATATAAACTAAAAACCATGTGATAACATTTTTTTGTTTTTTTAGCTGCTAATTTACTGTTTATATTATGCTAAGAAATTTTTTCTATTTCCTTAAAATCAGCCCATTTATAATTAATATGTCCGTTGCTTATTTTAATATCTCTAATTTTTATTAATCTACAAATATAAAATACTGAATACTTAGCTAGATTTTCAATACCAATATCAATAAAACGGTTAATAACGTTCTGAGCACTAGCTCTAGTAAATCCAGTCCATTTCTGAATTACAGGAACATTTATAATCAGCTGACCATAAAGCTTCGGCAAGACTATGACTGCACTTTCCGAAGCCCAAGTACCAAGTTTTTTCTTAAGAGTTGAAAAAATATTTCTGACCTTAATTATATTTCTATTATACTAAACGTCAAGTAGAAAAAAAGTGACAAAAAAGCGGACACTTTTATGTCCGCTTTTAAAAATACTGCTTATATCGTGTCTGGTTCTTATGTTATAACCTCTTTGTCTTAAGAAGTAATGAATTTGTAACGACACTTACAGAACTAAGAGCCATTGCTGATCCAGCAATAATAGGAGAAAGCAACCAGCCTGTCCAAAAATAGAATGCTCCGGCAGCAACCGGAATACCAATAATATTATAGAATAAAGCCCAAAACATATTTTGTTTAATTTTACTCATTGTCATTTTACTTAACTTAATTGCCCGAGAAATATCACGTAGATCATTTTTCATTAAAACAATATTACCTGTTTCCATGGCCACATCTGTTCCTGATCCCATGGCAATCCCAATATCAGCCTGAGCTAATGCCGGTGAATCATTTATTCCATCCCCAATCATTGCAACTTTACCCTTTTCTTGAAGCTTTTTAACATGGTTAACTTTATCCTCCGGTAACACTTCCGCAAAGAAGTTGGAAATTCCAACCTGCTTTACAATCGCTTGTGCCGTTCTTTTATTATCACCAGTTATCATATAAACCTCCACTCCTAGTTTTAACAAACTAGAAACAGCTTCCTTAGAAGTTTCTCTTAACACATCCGCAACCGCGACAAGTCCAATACAATCATTATCTCTTGCTACTAGCATTACTGTTTTCCCTTCATTTTCTAATTTCTCCATCTCCTTTCCTATGTTTTCTTTAGCATTTGTAACTAAAGAGTCTATTTCAATATTATTATCAATCATTAATTTTCTGGTACCTATAATGACTAGTTTATCATCAAGTATTCCTCTAACACCTCCTCCAATAACCGCATGGAAATCAGTCACGTCTTGTAGTTTTATGTTTTGTTTTTTAGCTTCGCTTACTATTGCTTGTGCTAAAGGATGCTCCGATTTCTGTTCCACTGAAGCAATTACTTTAAGAAGCTCATCGCTTTTTATAATTTTCTGATTTTCTGAATCTATCTGTACAAGATTTGTTACTTCTGGTTCACCTTTTGTAATAGTCCCCGTTTTATCAAACACAACATAATTAATCTTGTGAGCTATTTCTAAAGAATCAGCTCCTTTAATTAATATTCCATTTTGAGCACCCTTACCCGAACCCACCATAATAGCTGTTGGTGTTGCTAGTCCTAAAGCACAAGGACAAGCGATTACTAATACTGCTACTGACGTCATAAGGGCGAAAGAGAAACCTTGTCCTAATAGTAAAAACCAAATTAGAAAAGTGGAAACAGCAATAATAATAACTACGGCAACAAAGTAAGCTGACACCTGATCGGCAAATCTTTGAATAGGCGCCTTTTTCCCCTGAGCTTCATCAATTAATTTAATAATTTTAGCCAAGGTGGTATTTGCGCCAATTTTAGTCGCCTTAAAAATAATTGAACCATTTTTATTAATTGTTGCACCGACGACAGGATCATTTATTTTTTTTTCAACTGGCACACTCTCCCCAGTTATCATACTTTCATCAACATATGAATGTCCTTCAACAATTTCTCCGTCAACCGGAATGCTTTCACCTGGTTTAACAATAACCATGTCACCTAATTGAACCTCATCAACTGAAACTTTTATTTCTTGTCCATTTTTTCGTATGGTTGCTATTTTGGGGCTCAAATCCATTAAAGACCTAATAGCATCGCCTGTTTTTCCTTTAGCAATTGCTTCAAGAAGTTTTCCTAAAACAACAAGAGTTATTAATATTGCGGATGTCTCAAAGTATTGACCGCCCATTGAATCAGACAAGATACTGTAGACACTAAAGAAATAGGCAGCGCTTGTACCAAGTGCTATCAATGTGTCCATATTAGCACTCTTATTCTTCAAGGCAATCCAAGCACCTTGATAAAATTGCCAACCAACTACAAATTGAACAGGTGTTGCTAGAAACCAAAGAATGTAATCTGCATAAGGAATTGTTATATTAAGCCACATAAAAACCATGCCCAATATAAAAGCTGGCGTAGCAAATATTAAACTGATTAAAAGTTTTCTTTTATATTTTTTTATTTCCCCGTGCTGCATGGCAAACTGTTTTTCAAAAGCATTTCCATAATCAGCCAGCTCAGCACCATAACCCACTTTTGTGATAGTAGAGATTAAATCTTTCGTCTTTAATTTATTATCATCATATTTAATAGACGCTTTATTTGATGATAAATTAACGTTTGATTTTTTTACTCCGTTCTTTTTTAAAAGAGTTTTATCAATCAAAGTTGAACACGAAGCACAATGCATCCCTGAAATTTGGAGCTCAATTTTTTTAATCATAATTTTATTTCTTTAAACTTCTAAACTTCTTAACTATTATTGTAACATTTCTTCAATTATTTGTTTTAGATTATCATATGAAACTGCCCCTCCTAAAGGTTTGCCATTGATAAAGTCTCCAGGAGTCCCGCTAACACCAAACTTTACGCCCTCTTGATAATCTGCTTCTACATTATTACTATATTTACCAGATGAGACACATGAATCAAACTGGGCAACATCAAGCCCTATATTTTTGGCAAATGTTGAAAGTCTAGTCTCACTAATTGTTTGTTGATTTGTATACACCTCATCTGAAAACTCCCAAAATTTACCTTGTTCTGCAGCACACTCTGAAGCCTCGGCGGTTTTTCTAGCTAAAGGATGGATACTGTCTAATGGAAAGTGTTTAAAAACCCAGCTAACATCTTCTGGATATTCAGCAAGTATTTGATTCATAGTCTCATGAAAACGGGCACAATATGGACATTGAAAATCTGAATATTCAACAATTGTTATTGGCGCATTTATATTACCTTTTATATTATCATCTTTTGATACGGGTATATCCAGCACATCTCCTTGAGCTGGTGCTTGATTACCAGCCGGGTTATTTGTTGGTACTACACTATCTTCTTTAGCAACATTATTATTACTTTTTACTATTACTCCTTTTTTTTCACCCTCACTACCCTGATTGATTAATATAAAAATAAGTACTAAGACACCAATTCCTATCATAGTTAACATAACAGATAGATAAACACTATTTCCTTTTAATTTTTTATCATCTTTTTTAGTTACATGTTTCTCACTTTCTTCTTCATAATCCTCCGCGACATAATCACCGGCGCTAGCAATTATTTTTTTAATATTTGCAATACTTGTTTGATCCTCATCAAAAACAACTACCGCCTTACCTGTTTCTTTATTAACCTTACTCATGGTAACACCTTTATGATCATTTAACTCATTTTCGATTAAACTAGAGCAGGAACCACAATGAATTCCTTTAATGTTTAACTTTAATTTTTTCATATATTTATAGTTAGATATTAATTAATGTACTATTGCCCACAACTATCACTCTCACCTCCTCCACAACCGCAACCGGTAGCACCCGAGGGGATGACTTCGGTTTCTGAAACTGCTAAAGCTGACAGGGTGCCACTTTGTGCAGATCCGGCTTTCTCATCTACAACTTCGATTGTCCCAGAAACCATTCCCATCCAACAACTAAATTTATATATTCCTGGTTGTTCTGGTGTAAACTCTTTCACACTTGTCTTTCCAGGAGTCAGAGCAATTTGCCCATCAAAAAGACCACGCGACATAACAGCATTTGTACAACCGCTTGTTCCTTTATCTGTGATTTCCCATCTTACTGGTATCCCGGCTCTCACTTTTAGTCTATTTGGTGTATAACCAGTAGACTTTGCGTCCATTTTTAAAACCTGTATACCATTAACAACTTCTGGTAATCCATCATCTTTAAATTCAATTGCCTGACTTTTATTAATTGTCACATCACTTAGACTAGTCCAGCCCAAAACATTTAACTGCGCGTTAATGTTAAATAGAGCAAAGAATAAAACTAACACACCAGCTACTTTCAAAAAACGATTAGCTAAATGTGGTTTCTTTGAAAATTTTACACTCGATATACCAATGAATAACATAATTGGAAGAGTCCCGAGAGCAAAAAATAGCATTATGAGCATACCCTGTATCATACTACCAGACGCTAATGCTAGGGTTTGAGCTGTTATAGTAAAACCACAAGGAAGAAAAAAAGTTAAAGCACCCATCACAAACGGCATATAACGCCCTTTAAAGTTATCCTCATTTACAGCATAACGAGTAATGAATTTAGGAGCAGAAATTTGAAATTTTTGAAAATATTTTACTCCCAACATTTGCAAAGCTAAAAATAACATCATTAATGATACCAGTGCTATTAATATAGTATTAGCTGTTAAAGATAACTTAAAAAAACTACCAATCGCACCCAAAATACCTCCAAACAAAGCATAAGAAACTAATCTTCCAGAATTAAATATTAAATGAGGTTGTAATTTTTTAATACTTTTATCATCTTTTGCATATAGGCTTGACCACTGTTTTGACATTGAGAGAATAACCCCACCTACAAGCGCAGCGCAGCTTGAAAGCCCAGCTAATAAACCAAAAACTAAAAACATCGGCAAGGCAGAAGTAGAATTAACACTAATTAATGCTGATATACCAGTTTTATTAATAAATGAAAAACCAATAATAAGAGCAATAGAAACAGCCACAATTATTAACAGATCATGAAACTTTTGTTTGTTTATAATAAGCTCTCCTCTAGCAGTAGTAATTAACTTTTCTTCGTGTTTTTTCTTTGGATTATCTGAAAAAATGTAGTCATCACCTTTAAATAACTTATTTAACTCTTCAATCTTAGGATAATCCCCGGAATATCTAATTTCAACCTGCCCCTTACCAACGGAGGCATCAACCGATTTCACTTCATCTCTTTTTATTAGACTTTTTTCAGTAGTTATTTCACATGATGCGCAATGCATTCCTTCTACAAAGTAAACGTGTTTTTTTATCTTAGCACTTTCTCGATTCTCATGTAATTTATAATCAAGTCCTAATTTATTTATTTTATCTAGAATCTTTTTTTCACTAATCTCTTCCTCATTAAATTCTACTTCACATTTATTTGTTTCGAAATCAACATTGACTTTTCTTACTCCAGTTAAAATTTCAATTTCTGCCTCAACTTGGTACTTGTCTTCTTGTTTCTTTTTATTCTGAAGTAAGATGCTTAAATTTTTTATCATAAATTTATTAATATAAGCTATTACACATAACAGAGGGCTAGTAATAACTATTTTGTTCTCTTATTTTATTTTTAATTACTTTTAAACAAACAATACTAAATCAAAAAACACATTAGCAACCAAGCTCACCTTCAATCGGACAAATATCTAAATTATCATTACCTTCCTTTATCTCCATTTTTCCCGGTTCTGGGCCAGACACCACATATTGATTTACATCAGTTATATCCCATTCGTGTTCATGGTTCCATGAATTCCAATAATATCTCCATTCGTTCCAACCTACTCCTAAATGTTGAACATAAATACCATGATCAGCTAAAATTTTTCCTATTTTCCTTCCAGTCATACAAGGAATGCTGTAACAATAGATGATAATATCCTTAGATTGGTCTAGCTTAGAAAATGCATTAACAATTCTATCTACATCACTATATGCCGAAGTATCGGGATCTTTATAGGCTGGAATGCTTACTGCTCCTACTATATGATCGTTCTCATACTCTTCCTGACTTCTTAAATCAACTAAAATAAAACTATCATCTCCCGCAGCAATACCCTTCCTTATACCATGTGGACTAACATGAACAGCCGTTTCAACATCATAAAACTCTTTAATTAATTCCTGTTTTGTTTTAGTTTGGGGCAAATATTTTACCTTATTTTTACTAATAACTAAATAAGTAGTTAAACTACTGAAAATAACACTAACAATAATGGATAACGTTATAATTTTTAAAAGTTTTGTCATAGATCGATTATGTTATTATTTAAAATTGTAATTAAAAAAGTAATTTAAAATGATTAAAATAAGTTAGCTACACTTTCAACCTGTGCAACCTCAATAATTAACTTTTCATTTTCTACTTTTCCGTTTGAACTTATTGGACCAGGATTACACCCCCCTTTATCAAGCGCTATTCTATCTTTTGAATAGGTAACTCCACAATTATTACATTTAATTAAATCTCCAATCTGAGTAAAGCCTTTTTTTGCATCATAACAAACTTCACACGCATTGGCGGCAACTCGGTAAGTACCATCAGAGGCTTTAATAACAAAGAAATAAATAGTTTTATTTTTTGTTTTAGAAAAATAATTAAAATAATGAATATTATTATCATTAACTAAAGATTCATCTATCATAATTTTATTTCCTTCCGCTTTCATTTCTGTACCCCTCTCACCAATAAAATTATCCGTAACCTTTTCTTCATTTGCTAAAACTTTGTTGTCTACCCCCACGCTACTACTCTCGCCATCTATCGTTGAGCCAATATTAGAACTACACCCGGCAATAAGTAAAGGAAAAACTATTAGCAACCACGCAATCTTTTTTGACATAAATATTTTAATTAATTTTAAAAAATAAACACCCTACTATACATTGTAGTAGGGTGTAATAATTTTGTCAACTGTATTTAAAAAAGACTAAAAATTTTGATTCATATTATTATAAAAAGGATACTTCTGCATTTTAATATTACAGGACTCTTTTTTAAGTGACTCTTCGTTCCCTTCCATATTACAGAGCTGAGAACTCTCAGACATATTACAATCCTGATGCATACTATTATGATTCATTGCACACACACCATTCTCTTGTTCAGCAATGGCTGTATTACTAGTTTGAAAAATAAAAATAAATATAAAAACAATAGCTAACATCACAAAGCTATTTAATAAGAAATTTGATTTAATAATATTTATTTTAATAACATAATTATCATCTGTAATCTTATTAATTCTTTCTTCAATTATTAAGCCAAAAGAAGCAACAACTAAATTACTAGACTGACCAAGACCCTCTCTTAGTCTTAATACTTTGTACATTGCTCTCGCTAGATAAGATTTATTGGCAGAGTTTATAATCGCCCATTCATCAGCAGAAACTTCAGACAATTTATGGTACTGGTTAGAAAGCGCTTTTATGCCTGGTACAAAGAATAATGTGGTAGAAATAGTTTTAACAATAAACAACTTAATTGTTTCATTGTGAATTAAGTGGTGTTTTTCATGCAAAAGAACAGCTCTTAATTCCCTCTCACTTAATTTTTTTACTAAAACTGAGGATATACAAATTTTAGGACTTAAAAATCCATAACAAAAAACTATTGGACTATTATTTCTTGTTTCAAAGATTTTTTCTTCTAGATTTAAAGAAGTCGCCACCTTTCTTATTTTTTTTGAAATAAATTTCTTTTTGCTTCTAAGATTATTTTTAATAAATACTTTAGTTCTAAAATTTAAACTAATAACTTTAGCAATTACATATACCAAAAAGGCAAGCACTAGACTAGCGGCCAAAATTAAAAAAATAAACATCCAGGGATGACTACTAAAAGTCCAATGATTAGTACATCCACAAGCAGCTGCTAATTTTTCGCCCCAGACTGTCATGATGAATGATAGTCTACTTCGAAGTAAGATGTATATAAAGATAAAAACAAACAAAAAAAGAAAACTAATTAAATTAATTTTATAAAAAATTATATCAGCTTTTCTTCTCAGGTTTGTCATGGCTATTTAATGATAGATTTTAGTTTTTTGCGCAATTCAACTGATTTTTTATTATTATTTACTTCCATTACATCAATAAAACCGGCAACAGCTACATCTTCACCAAATTTTGCAATCAAATTGTTAATAATTTTCTTTGAAATGGAGGCACTAAAAGTCTTTTGATCTTGAACGGGGGCATAAATATAGGCATCATTTTTAAACTCTCGTTTTAAAATATTTTTATCATAAAGACGAGACATAACTGTCATAATTGTAGTATATGCTAACTGCTTTTGACTTTTTATATTGTTTAAAACATCACGTACTGAAGCTTTTCCAAGCTCCCAAACAGTCTCCATCACCTTGTTTTCTAACTCTCCTAAACCGTTGATTTCCTTTTTTTTCATATTTTTATTTTATCTACTATACTATGTAGTATACGGTATTCACTATTATATTGCAAGTATGACAAAATGCTTAATTTATAAAACCTAAAAACTCTTGCCAAAAAATAATCTTTTGATATTATCAAAATATAAATTATTTGGCTTAATATAAGCCTATGTTTGTTATGCGCCTATAGCTCATTTAGTAGAGCAACTCCCTTTTAAGGAGACGGTCCCAGGTTCTCATACTAAAAACAGGGATTCGATTCCCCTAGGGACTACGAAGTAAAAAGAGTTAGTATTATACTAGTTCTTTTTTTTAAATAATGTTTAGAGATATCTCATCTTTACCAAAATTCCTCTGAAAATCAATAAGTTTTTAACAAATATTGATCAAGGTAGGTATGAGCAGGCCAGATGCACAGTGTTATATTTATGTAATTTAATCTAATTTTGTTTCAACTGCAATAACATCTGTCAGTGCTGTGAATTTGTGATAAATATTTGGGGGTATTGTAATTTTTTTTGGTGCCGTAACGTGGTGAGTTTCTGTACCAACGATTAGCTCCACTTCCCCTTTTATTACAAATACTACATCTGGATAATCGTGTTCATGATCAGAAGCAACGGCACCTTTTTCTCCACAAAAAAAATAAACATTGTCACAATCATATGCAACAAATCCTTTACCTTCATCAATTTTTTCTATTTCTTCAAACATATTTATGTAGATAAAAATTAAATTAAATTACTTCAGTTAACACTTTCACATGATGCAAAGTTTTTATTTTTCTTCCTTACTAATTATTGTAAAAAAAGAAATTTAGATGAAAGAAATTTATACTCCTTATTATTCTTTTTCTAAAATGATAGCGTAAGAGAAAGTTTATATTATCTAAATTTCTAGAACCGCATATTTAGGTGTTAGGCGTAGTTTTATTTTTTCTCGTAGCAAAATATAATTGCGCTTGTGTTAGAGTTGCGCTTACTTGGACTACAAACATTGTAAAAAATAGAATTTTAAATCCCCATTGATTTACTATTAATGTTCCAATAAATGAAGCAACTCCTACGGCTAAAAAAGCGCCTCCACCTTCAAATCCCCATTGTTCACCTTCTTTACCTTTTTGAACATACTTAGCAAACAAAGCGGTTAACGGTGCTGATAAACAGGCTGTTCCGAGTGCAAATACTACTTGTAGAAAAAATAATTGCCATGGACTGGATATCATTAAATACAAAAGACTACCTAAAGCATAAAATCCGTATCCAAAAATTGTAATAAGTTCTTTGTTAAACCTGTCAGACAATTTACCAACTATTATCATTAACACTCCTGTGCACACACTAAAAACCGTGACTGTAAAACCAATGTCTAATAAACTACCGCCAATTTTTTCAACAAACACGGCATAAAATGGTCCAATTAAGTTATCACCAAAATTTGCCATCAAACTGGCACTTAATAATATTTTGTATCCTTTTTTCATATTAAGGAGATTTAAAATTTTATTTTACTTTCCGAGAAAAAAATTATTTCGTTAATAATTGGTAAATATTTTTTTTATTAAAATCTATTTGGAAAAATTTTTTAAATAATATCTTAAATTCTTTTTCATTGATATTTTTCTTAAAACTTTTCACAAAATTTATAAAATTATTTTTGCCTTTATAGTTAATTAATTTATCTACCAATAAATAGCTGTAGCTAAACAATGATCTGTCAAATTGATAATGACAGGAAATAAGCCTACCCACTTTATCTACATCAATAACTTCTTGGTATTTTTGCCCAGCAAGATAACAGGCAAGCCCTTCATTTATCCAAGATGGCAATGTACCACCCGTAGCCTGTAAAAAGAAAAAATGTGAGAGCTCATGTTTTAAAATTTTTTGAAAATCTTTTTTTTGGAAAACGGATTCGGATTCAAATTTTTCTGGTTCAAGAATGAATAAAAATTTTTCTCTCCAGAACCAAGCAACTAATTTTTTATCAGTTTTTTGTTCTCTTATATAATCTATTTCACTTCTTGACTTTAACAAAAATAATAATGGTTTATATTTTATTTTATAATCCCAAAAAATTTCCAAATCTTTAATGTGGTTATTTAAAATAACTTGAATTGACTTTTTACTATCATTAAATTTTTCAACTTTTAATACTGTCATAAATAACTTTTTATTATTTAAGATAATGTCAGGGAGATACGAAGTTTTCTGAAGCGTAGTTGAAGAAAATTTGGGTGAGGTCTTTCAGAAAAGACCGAATCTGATACGCGCTGTTAGTTGATGTAAATAAATTCGCGAGCGATAGCGAGCATCGTTCGAGCAAATTTTATATTTTAAATTCTGGAACAGAATTTGTTTTCATTATTTCTTGTTCTTTATTTTTAGTAATATTATATAAATACAAACCATAACTATCTTTTTCTAATTGTTTAGAGTAGATCAAATAGTTATCATCTAAAAATTCTACATTATAAATCTGATCGTTGTGGTCATTTAGTTTTTCAATAGCGAAATAATTTTTATTATTTAAGTTTGCAATATCTACTTTATCTCCGAAATTAAATTCATCAACAAAATATTTTGTGTCTTCAAGTCTTTTATATGCACTATAGGCTATAATAAAATGGCCATTATCTTTTTTTATTATATCATCGATCAATATTTGTGTGTCATATTTTCTTGCTTCTTGTTTAAAGCTGTCAAAAATTTCCCATTGTTTATTTTGTTTTTCGTCAAAATAATAAATTGAGTTTCCTGCAATTGGCGCAGGAGCACTTTGTTCTAAAACAAAACCACCATCATCAAGCCAAAATATTTTCTCCGGTTGCCAATTTAACTTTTCTTGGTCCCAAGCTTGCATGTCAAGGTTAAAAGTATTTTGTTGTCTGAATTTTTCGGTAAAAAAATCGGATTCATTAATCTCGGAAAAGCGAGGTGTTTCCCAAAGTCCCGAACATTCTGGTGCCCATCTTTTTTGCCAATAATTCATTATAGCGCCATCAGAACTAATGCTTCTTATTCCAATTTTGGAGCTATCTATTTCTTCTTGTGTTATACAAAGATAATCACCTGTCCATTTTCCATTTTCATCTATTATTTTATCCAGATCTGATTCTTTGATGAAAAATTCATCATTTGAGCCGAATAATTTTTTAGAACTTTCAGCGTCACCATCAACATTGATTGTCCAAATTTCTCCATCAGATAACTTTTTTGTTGTTGGATTATATATTCTCCTGACGTAAGCAATCTTGCTATTATCTGGGAAAATTATTGGATTAAACGAAGCCATGTTATTCTTTTCTGTGAGCCTAACTATGTCTCCGCTCGCTATATTTTTTAAATATATATCTGAATTACCCTCAAAACCACCTTCTTTTAGTGTGTAGACAATAAATTCTTGATCTTTAGACAAATCAAAATCTAAAATATCATTTGAGCTTAGAATAATATTTTTTTCAGTGGTACTTGGGGTATACAATATTAAATTATTGTCGGTTTTGTATAATATTTTTTTCGTTATTTTTTCGATTGTGGTATGTATTTGTGGCTCGTCTTGTGTTTGAATTATTTCTTTATTACTGGTTTCAGAAATTATATTTTCCAAATTTTTAGGTTCTTGGTTTAAATTTTGCGAATTCCAAACATTTACACTAATAACAGTTGCAATAATTAAAAACAGAACTACACCAATTAAAACCCACCAAAATGATTTTTTAGATTTTAGTTGTTTTTGTTGTTGATTATCTAGAGCGGAATCTAAGTCGTTTTTAGAATCGTTTTGATTTTTTTGTTCTTCCATATTGTTTGAATTTTAAAATATAAATTTTTTCTTATTAATTTTTCAGAATTAACCGAAAAGAATTTATTTATTTTAGCTAACTTTAAAACATGTAATAAGTTGCGATTGTAAGGAGTGATTTAGACTGAGAGACTGTAAGACTTGAACCTCATATTTTTTGTTAGTGAGCGTGATTGAAGTACAAGCGAAAGTGTAACTTCCCCCCTGAGTTTGCTTAAGGTTTTATTCTTTTAATCCGGTTTTATAAATTTTTTCTAACCATTCTTTTCTTTGTTTTTCAGAAGACATTTTTACAGATCCAAAATAGTTTTTGTAAACTGGTTTTATGCCACAAAAATTCATACTACCTTTCATCATTTTAAATCCTGGATCACCAATAAACCACTTATAATACCAAGGAGGCGAATCCATAGTTACAATAACACGAGCAGATTTATCTGAAAGTAGCTTATCCCATTTTGGTAATATTCCTGTTGATTTTTGATATTTAAAAGCAAATCCAGAATGAAAAATAATTTCAAAAAATACTTTAAGTAATGCAGGAGGAGTTGCCCACCAAGTTGGATAGGCGAAAACTAAATGATTTGCCCAAGTAATTAACTTTTGAGCTTCCAATAAATCTGCAGATAACTTTGGATTTTCCTTATGTTCATATTTTATAAATTTCTCTAAATCTAAATCAGTTAAAGATAAAATCTCGGCTTCATTTTTAGATTTATTTACACCTTCAAGATATTTATCTGCAAGAGCATTGCAAAAACTATTTTCTTTAGGATGTGCTTTTATTAAAAGTATTTTTCTCATAACAATTATTAATGATAAAATTTATAAAATTATCCTTTTTGCTCTTAAAAATCTCAAGTAAATTTCACATAACGTTAGTAATAATTGGAGTTCAGAAGACTGAAGGTCAAGGAATTTGGGAAAATCATGAGTTGAAGGATTTTCCAATTATCACTTATTAGGCGAGGGTTTATTTCACTTACATTACTAATTATAATTGATTTTAAAACAAAATAAAAGCGCAGCGTCCCCTTGAGTTGTGCTAATTCTTTCCTTTTAATCGATAAATTTAAAACTGTTGATTATGGAATTAAAAATTGTTTCATAATCATTTTTTTTGTCATCAGAGTATGAAAAA
>JAQICS010000013.1 GCA_027858435.1 Patescibacteria group bacterium
AGAAAAGAATAAATTATTTGATATACAAAAAAATACTCAAATAATTCAAAACGAATTAAACATTTTAAACAATAAATTAAACTCTTTACAAATTGAAATTACTAGACAAGAAACAAGATTAGAAGACTTAGAAAACACAATTCGTTCTGAAGAATTAAATGTATCAAATATTGAAAATAATAATGACAACTTAGAAGATCTTGATAAAGACTTTTTATACAAAAGAATAAATAGCGCCAAAAATCAATTAGAACAAATTGGTGGAATAGATCCAGAAGTTGAAAGTGAATACAATGAAACTAAAAAAAGATATGACTTTCTAAACGAACAAACACAAGACTTAGATAAAGCCATTAATTCACTTGAAGAAATTATAACTGAACTTGATAAGACTATTAAAAAACGCTTTGACTTAGAATTTAAAGTAATATCAGAAAAATTTTCTCATTACTTTCAAATATTATTTAATGGTGGTAATGCTAAAATTACTAAAATTTTAAATAATAATAATGAAGAAAGTACAACAACAAAAAATGAAGATATTAATGAAGAAAACAATTCTGGATTTACCACAGAAGAGTTAAAGATTAAAAATGAAATTAATAATAAACTTAAAAAATTAAAACAATTAAAAAAACAAAACGGGGCTGATTTAGAAGGAATTGAAATACAGGCTACACCTCCTGGTAAAAAAATTCAAACTGTAACCATGCTATCTGGTGGAGAAAGAGCTTTAACAGCTATTGCTTTAATTTGTGCTATTATTAGCGCAAACCCTTCTCCGTTTGTTGTTTTAGACGAAGTTGACGCTGCTCTTGATGAAGCAAACTCTGAAAGATTAGCTAAAATTTTAGATGATCTATCTAATAAAACTCAATTTATTGTAATTACTCATAATCGAGCTTCCATGAAAAAGGCTAGTATTTTATACGGAGTAACTATGGAATCTGATGGTGTTAGTAAACTGTTAAGTATTAATCTTGATGATATTAAAACTAAATAAGACTATAATTATTTTAACGTTCTTCTTATTGGAAAAAAGCTCAAACTTTGGTATAATATAAATAGATTATTATTCAATTATAAAATTATGCGAAAAAAGTTTATTATATCAACTTTGGCTGTTGTCTTTGTTTTTCTGTCAACTTCTGGTGCTGGTTGCCTTAACACTAATCAATCTGGAGTACAAACTAAACCAATAACTCTAACTTACTGGCGTGTTTATGATGATAAATCAGATTTTGATGAGATAATTAAAAGCTATCAAGCATTGCATCCGAATATTAAAATAGACTATAGAAGACTTCGGTATGAAGAATATGAATATGAACTACTTAATGCATTAGCTGAAGATCGTGGTCCAGACATTTTATCTATTCATAATACCTGGGTTAAAAAATATCAATCAAAACTTGCTCCAATGCCACCTTCAACTACCATGGTTTATCCTGAAACTCAAGGTTCAATTAAAAAAGAAGTGGTTAATGTTAAACGAACCTTAAAAACTATAAGTATTAAAGATTTAAAAGATGATTTTGTTAATGTAGTATCACATGATGTTGTTATAGACAATGAAATATACGGTCTCCCTTTGTCAGTTGATACTTTAGCAATGTATTACAACAGAGACTTGTTAAATAATGCTGGTATAGCAAAACCTAGTCCATATTGGAATGAAGAATTTTTTAGATCTGTAAATAAATTAACTAGAATTGATAGTAAACAAGGTATTTTACAATCAGGTGTAGCACTCGGTGGAAGTGAAAACATTAATAGATCAAACGACATCCTTAGCGCCCTCATGATGCAAAGCGGAGCCACAATGATGACAGATAGTGGAAGCGTGATGTTCCATGTTGTTCCAGAAAACTTAAAAGATGATAGACGTAACCCTGGTATCGAAGCTTTACAATTTTATACCGATTTTGCTAATCCAACTAAAGAATCTTACTCATGGAATAATGAATTACCAAACGCATTAGATATGTTTGTTAGTGGAAATTTAGCAATTATATTTGATTATTCATATAATCTAGAAACAATTAGACAAAGAGCACCAAAATTAAATTTCTCTGTAACAAATTTTCCACAAATTCATGATCAAGTTAAAAATACTTCTACTAATATAAATTTTGCTAACTATTGGGTTGAGACAGTTTCTGCTAAAAGTGAGCATAAAAATGAAGCTTGGGATTTTATAAAATTTATGACAAGTAATGAAGAGCAGGTATTAAAATACCTTGAAAATACTAATAAACCTACTGCTTTGAAAGAACTAGTATCAAAACAAAGCAATAATGATGAACTAGCTGTTTTTGCCTCACAAGTTTTAACTGCTAAAAGTTGGTATAAAGGCAAAAACCCTGAAGCAGCTCAAGAAGCTATTAAAAATATGATAAAAACAATTGTAGAAAATCCAGGAATTGAAGTAGACGATATAATTAATACAACTGCCTCAAGAGTTCAACAAACTGTAAGATAAAAATATGAAAATAAATTTCAAAAAAATAAGCAAATATTTACTAATATTTATAATACTTTTCTCATCTTTCTTTCTAGTAAGTAGTGTTTTAGCTCAGGGAGACATATTACCTGAAGCAAGCCGAAGCGAATCAAGGTGTAAGGGACTTAGCGCAACAGAATGTGGAGATTATGAAATGAATGATTTTATAGTTCTAGCTGTTAATGCTGCTCAATGGATTCTAGGAATTGTTGGTTCTTTAACTTTAATTATGTTTGTTTATGGCGGTATTATGTTTTTAATCTCCGGTGGATCTAGTGATAAAGTTGGTCAAGCAAAAAAAATAATAACTGCTGCAGTAGTTGGTTTGTTAATTGTGTTTGGTAGTTGGTTAATTATTCGTTTCGCTCTTGGAACAATTGGAGTAGAATGGGAAGGTGAAATGCTTTCACAAACCACATTATTTAGTTAACTATGTCTATAAATGTCTGATTTTATTGAAAAAAAAATTATAGCGGAAAATAATTTAGGTGAAGTGATTAAAAAAGAAAGAGAAGAAAAAGGACTAAAAATTAAAAAATTATCAAGAAAATTGAATATAAGAAAAGAGTATTTACTGGCAATTGAAGCAAATCGTCTAGATCTATTACCTGATGGTATTTACGGTAAGAAATTCTTTAAAAAATATGCTAATTTTTTAAGCTTAAATCAAGATTTAATCAATGAAGGTTTGGATGAATTATCTTTAAAAAGAAACGAAAACCCGTTTTCCACAAAAACAGCGAAAAAGAAAGACTTTTTAGTTTTTCCCAAAATTGCTAGAAATATTATATTAATATTAATTGTTTTAGCTTGTGCCCTTTATTTATCACTTTATGCTAAAAAAATATTTTCTCCACCAGAAATGACAATTACTTACCCAGAAAACAATCTTTCAACAACTGAAAATTCTGTTACTATAAAAGGTAGTGTAGAAAAAGAAGCGGAAATAAAAATTAATGATGAGCTTGTTTTAGCTGATATGGATGGAAATTTTGAAAAAGAGGTAAATTTAAAAAAAGGCGCAAATAATATTGTAATTAGTGCTAAAAAAAAGTACGGACAAGAAGAAATAATAAATAGATATATATTAGTAGAATAAATATATGATAAAACAAAGAAAAACATCACTTTTTGATATTGATAAAATAATTGATAAATTTGACGTAGAAGCAGAACAAAAAGTTGCTGATTTAGGTTGTGGTAATTTTGGTTACTTTGTTTTCCCTCTTGCAAAAAAAGTGGGAAAAGAAGGAAAAGTTTTTGCAGTAGACATAATGAAAGATTCTCTTAAAGAAATACAAGCAAAAGCTAGAGAAGAAAATTTAATACAAATAAAACCTGTTTGGAGTGATTTAGAGATATACAAAGCAACTAAAATTGAAAGTGAAAGCGTTGACTCAGCTTCACTAATAAATGTATTAAATAAATCTCATAAAAAGCCAAGTATTATTAAAGAATCAACCAGAATTTTAAAACATGGTGGTCGTTTAATTATTGTTGACTGGAAAAAAGAAGATTCTCCACTGGGGCCAAATAATAATCAAAGAGTTAAAAAATCAGAATTAATTGACATTTGTCTTAATAATGGTTTAAAGTTAGAAGAAGAATTTGAAGCAGGTTCATATCACTATGGACTAATATTAATAAAAGTATAAAAAGATATGCAAAACATTTTAACCACAACTTACTGGTTTGATCTAAAACCACCGTATTTTACTCCTAGCAGTGAAAAAATATTTATTGCAATTTTATTGCTATTATTACTTTCGGCTATAGTATTTTTTATTTTAAAAAGAAAAAAAAGTTTTTTTAGAGGTTTATATATAAAACTATATAATTTTACTATTTCCAATTTTAGTATTGGATTGTTACTTATATTTTTCCGATATGAAAAGGCTACATTTTTATCTGGTAGATTTTGGATGGGTTTGTGGCTTATCACTATGATTATATGGCTATTTTTTATTCTCAAGAATATTAAAAAAATACCAGAAAATATTAAAAAATTAAAAGAAGAAAAAGAAAGAAAAAAATATATCCCTTAATGATTAAACCTTGAAGTAAATTCAAGGTTTTTTCTTCAAAAAATTGTTGTCCTTTATTTTTAAATATGATAATATATATTACATAAGTTTAAAAAAATTTAAAACTAGAAAGGTGGTGAAATATGAAAAAAATATCTAAATATTTTATGGCGATTGCAATGGCAGCTTTCTTAATAGTACCTGCTTTATCAATTTCAGCTAACCAAGCTTTAGCTCAAGATTATGGTGATGATGATGTATACGGAAGAAATGTTGTAGAAGATAACGTTACAGGTTTAGGAGAATCAAATAAAGATCCAAAAGAATTAATCACTGATTTTATCAATTTAGCTTTAGGTTTCTTAGGTTTAATTGCAGTTATTATCATCTTAATAGGTGGTTTTAAATGGATGACATCAGGTGGTAATGAAGAAAAAACTACTGCTGCTAGAAAACTTCTAGTTGCTGGTGTAGTAGGCTTAGTAATAGTTCTTGCTTCGTGGGGACTTGCTTCGTGGTTAATTGGTACAGTTGCTGGTCAAACTGGCGGTGCTTAATTAATTTTGCTATATAGCTAAACAATGAATCTCATTAAGTGAGGTTCATTGCTGAGGACATAATTTTGTGTCCTGAGCAGTGAACAAACACATAACTTTATGAAAAAAATTATTACAATTATGTTTCTATCTTTATTTGTTTTTGGCTTTGGACAAGTTGCCTTGGCTCAAGATGAGAGTCAAGATAGTCGTTTTGGATTAGATGATACAGCTAAACAAGTAGAGGCTTATAAAGATAAAACAGGTGATGAAAGTGCTTATGATGATTTATTTGTAGCTCAAACAATTGGTAATATTATCGGTATAGTATTATCGTTTGTAGGCGTAATATTCTTATTATTAATTATATATGGAGGAATCTCTTGGATGTTTTCTGCTGGTAATGAACAAAAAGTTGAAAAAGCCAAGGGGATTATTATTAATGCTGTAATTGGATTAGTTATTGTATTTGCTGCTTACTTTATAACCGACTTTATTGGAACTCAATTTGTAAATTAATAAAAATGTTAAATTTATTTAAAAAAAATATAAATACAAATTTGTTAATAACTGCAACAGTTTTTGTTTCTACTTTTTTTTTAAAAGTATATAATTCTTTAGCAGCTACATTTAAAGAAATTAGTGGTTTAGGGACCTCAGGAGATAACGCTGGTTATACCGCTAATTTACAAAACATATCAGGTGAAGGTTTAATAATTCAAATAATCAATCTTGTTCTTACTTTTGTTGGCGTTGCTTTTTTAATATTAATGATTTATGGAGGAATTAGCTGGATGACAGCAGCGGGAAATGATACTAAGGTTGATAAAGCTAAAAAAATATTAATCGCTGGCGTAATTGGTATAATAGTTGTATTTTCCGCCTATGTAATTAGTCAATTTGTTGTAGGTTTCTTTAGTCAACAAACTTTAAATTAACTTATGAAAAAAACACTAACAACAATTTTTATAATACTATTTGTTTTAGCTTTAGCTCCTGTCGTGCAAGCTGGCCTAGGCTTAAATAATGCTTTTGGTGATGGTTCAGTAATAGAAAAGGTTAGTAAAAGATCTGGTTTTATTACTAATTCAGAAAATAGTTTAGAAGATACAATTTCTAGTATAATCAATTTAGTTTTGTCTTTTTTAGGTATTGTTTTTATTATTTTGTTTATTTATGCGGGTGCTAATTGGATGTTAGCTGGTGGTAATGAAGAAAAAGTAGGTAAATCTAAAAAATTAATTAAACAAGCAGTTATTGGACTAATTATTGTCCTTGTATCTTATGCTTTAAGTTATTTTATTATTAATTCCCTTGGTTTCTTAGTTAACTAAATATATGAAAAAAATTTTAAAACCACTTTTTGGAATACTGATATTGATCGCATTATTAATTCTTCCTTTTTTTGTTTTTGCACAAGATGATACCCCGGTAGATGATACAGCTTCAGAATTTACAGAAGAAGCAAGTCCTTCTACTCCTCTTTCAAAATTAAATGAAATTGGTGATAAATCAGTTTTTACCACAGATAATACCCTGCCCTCTGTCGTTGGTATGATAGTTAATGCAGCTTTAAGTTTATTGGGAATTATTTTCGTTATTTTAATAATTGTTGGTGGGTTTAAATGGATGACAGCTGGAGGAAATGAAGAATCGGTAAAAACGGCTACAAATTATATAAAAAGAGCAATAATAGGTTTGATAATCACCTTATCATCCTATGCTATTTGGGAATTTATATTAAAAAGATTACTTTAAATAAATATGAAAAAATTAATTTTAATAATTACACTAGCTCTATTTACTTTTATAGCCCTACCGGTTAATGCTCAAGGAGTATTAACAGATAAAAGTGGAGTAAATGATAATACAGCTGATTTTGCCGCTAATGCTAATTTGTCCGATAAAGAAATAGGATCAGTGGTAGCAAGTTTAATTGGTATAGTGCTAGGTTTTTTGGCTTTAATATTCTTAATTCTAACAATTGTTTCTGGTTTTCAATGGATGACAGCTGGAGGAAATGAAGAAGTCGTTACTAAGGCTAGAAAAAGATTAATAAACTCTGTTATTGGTTTAATAATTGTATTAGCGGCCTACGGAATTACTTATTTCTTATTCACAAAATTACCTTTTTCAGGAGGAACCACTTTTCCTCAAGTAGGATAAAATAATTATAATATTTAATCAATTTATTTAGATCAATTAAAAAAGGATACCATTTTGGTATCCTTGTTTTTTTTATTTCTTGTAAAGCATCGCTGAGAAATTATAGTTTTCTCCTTCATACTCTAATCCTCTATTTGGACCAGGTAATACTTTTTTTCGCACAACACGTATTTCATTATTATAATAAAAAACAGCTTTGTAAATACCTGGCATCGGAAGATCAAATATTTCATTACCTCCTCCGTTTTTTAGATAATACTCTTTATTAAATCCAGGCCCTGTTACTATAACATGCACGTCTATGTACCAGTGATTAATAACAATACCAGTTAATTGACTGCTTTTATTGCTATTTGCACCCATATTACCCTCAATATAGGCATCTGTATAAGCCATGGTCGCATATGCTTCAGCTGCAGCTCTAATTTTACTTGGATTAGAGCCAATAGACTTAACATAAGCAGTCTTGTCTTTTCCGGCTGCTCTTTTGATGAAGGTTATTTTATAGTCCTCCATTTTTGAAAGTTTTTTTCTATATACAACGATTAATGAATCGTTAGTATAGATCCTATTAGCCAAACTTTTTCGAAGTCTAGCATTTTTAGTTCTATCAAACTTTCGATAAAGTTTATCGTTTTCTTTATCAAGATCATCTACTTTGTCTTGAAAATTTTCAATTTCTTCATCAATCTTATTAATTGACTCAGAAATTTTACCATCAGTTTTATCGCCATAATAAAACTGATTCCTTTGTCCATATGTAATCATGACAAAAGACACTAATACTAAGATAATAACTGTTTTTTTCATTTTATATCCTCCTGTATTTTATTTATAATTTTTGTTAACGTTCTACTTTGTTCAAATAATAGTATCATTTTATATATTATTTGTCAATAGATAATTTAAATAATCTCCTTACACACCTCTTGACTTTTTTTATTAATTGTGCTAAGATTCTCAGTTACGTAAATTCCTATTTAATATAGGATTTTTTAATTTAAAAAATATGAAAAAAATATATAATTTAAAAAAAGAAATTATCCCCCTGAGTAGAAAGCAATATATAGGACTTTTTCTATACATCGTCTGTGTATTTCAGTTTGCCCTGTTTTTCTCACCAGCTTTAGCTAAGCAAGTAGATGAAAATGAAGAAAGATCAATTAAATTTAACTTAAGTGCTGAAAATGTGGAAGAAAGCGTTGTTATTAGAGAATCTTTAGATCAGTTTAATTTCCCTGAACATGAGTCATTAACCGAACTTTATAGTAAAGAGGAGTATAGGGTTGTAAGAAGTGGAATATATGCTATGACAGCATATAACTCAGAACCTGGACAAACAGATAGTACTCCGTGTATAACAGCTAATGGTTTTAATGTTTGCGATCATAATATTGAAGATACTGTAGCTGCTAACTTTTTAAGGTTTGGTACAAAGATTAGAATTCCAGAATTATTTGGAGACAGAATTTTTGTAGTAAGAGATAGGATGAACTCTAGATATACTAACCGTGTCGATGTTTGGATGATATACAAAGGAGACGCTATTCAATTTGGGCTTAAAAGAGCTAATATTGAAGTACTGGAGAAAATTTAAATTTACTATAATATAATAATAATATTAGATTATAGTATATAAATAAAAAGAACAGGTTTAAACCTGTTCTTTTTTATTACAATATTTTTATATATTATTTTTTTTCTTTATTGTCTTTGATTTTATTTCTATTATCCAAAAAGAAGAAAATTTAATACACCTTTGCCTTTTTTCATTTTTTTCTCTTTTTTATAAATAGCCATTGATGTTTCAACTACTGTATCGGGACTCAAAGAAAGACTGTCAATCCCTTCTTCTACTAAGAATTCTGCAAACTCAGGGAAGTCACTAGGTCCTTGCCCACAAATACCTACTTTTCTTTTATGTTTTTTAGCTACTTTAATTAATTGTCTAATTAATTTTTTAACTGCTTCATTTTTTTCATTGGAAACACCAGCCACATTTAAGGAATCACCAGAATCTCTATCAATTCCTAATGTTAATTGAGTTAAATCATTTGAACCAATTGAAAATCCATCAAATATTTTAGCAAATTTATCTGCTAGTATAATGTTTGATGGTATTTCTGCCATTACATACACTTCTAAACCATTTTCTCCTCTTTTTAATCCATATTCTTCCATTATTTTTTGAACTTCTATTCCTTCTTCAATTGTTCTACAAAATGGAATCATTACTTTTAAATTATTTAATCCCATTTCATTTCTAACTTTTTTAATTGCTTCACATTCAAGTTTAAAAGCAGGTTTAAATTGTTTAGAATAAAAACGACTAGCGCCACGAAAACCAATCATGGGGTTTGACTCTTCTGGTTCATACTCACTTCCACCAATTAAATTAGCATATTCATTACTTTTAAAATCACTTAATCTAAGAATTACATCTTTAGGATAAACAGAGGCGGTAATAATTGCTATACCTTGTGCTAGTTTATCAATGAAATATTGTTTTTTATCTTTATAATCAACTGTAAGGTCGTCAATTTGTTTTTTTACATCCTTATCTTTAATTTTTTTATAATTAATTAAGGCTAAAGGGTGAATTTTAATATAATTATTAATTAAAAATTCTAACCTTGCTAAACCAACACCATCATTTGGCAGAAAAGAGTTAGCAAAGGCTAAATCTGGTTCTCCAACATTCATCATTATCTTAGTTTTTGGTTTTTTAAAGTTTTTTATATTTGTTTTCTTGATTTCAAAAGGAATTTTTCCTTCATAGACTAAACCTTCTTCTCCTTGAGCACAGTTAACTGTTATATTCTTTTTAGTTGTAATCTTTTTAGAAGCTTCTCCAGTCCCAACAACACAAGGTATTCCTAGTTCTCTTGATACAATAGCAGCGTGACATGTTCTACCACCTTTGTCAGTAACAATGGCTGAAGCTATTTTCATAATTGGTTCCCAGTCTGGATCAGTCATATCTGTTACTAACACATCTCCTTCTTTAAATTTTGAAATATCCTTTACCGACATTATTTTATTAGATTTTCCAGAACCAATACGATTACCTACACTTTGACCTCTTAATATAACCTTTCCTTTCTTTAGTAATTGATAGCTTTCGACAACAGTTTCATCTTTTCTGCTTTGTACTGTTTCTGGTCTTGCTTGGGTTATATACATTTTCTTTTCTTTACCATCGTAGGCAAATTCAATATCCATTGGTTTTTTATAATGTTCTTCAATTATCTTTCCCCATTTAGCCAGTTCAATTACTTGTTTATCACTAAGTGAAGGTTTCTTTTGATCTTTAGCTAGTATTTTGATGTTTTTAACTGGTTTCTTTCCTTTTGAGTTATAGACCATTTTTACATCCTTTTTAGATACACTACGTGAAATAATTGAATTTGTTTCTTTAAAAACAAAATATTCATCAGGAGTAACTCTTCCTTGTACTATGTTTTCACCTAAGCCAAATATTGAATTTATTAACACGGTTCCAGAAAAACCAGATTCAGTATCAATGGTAAACATTACACCTGAAGCACCAATATCAGCTCTTACCATTTTTTGCACACCAACAGACAAGGCAATTGAAAAATGATCAAAACCTTTATCTTCTCGATATGATATTGCTCTGTTTGTAAAAAGTGAAGCTATACATTTTTTTACAGCAACCAGTAAATCTTTTTCACCTCTAATATTTAAAAATGTCTCTTGTTGTCCAGCAAAAGATGCATCAGGAAGGTCTTCAGCAGTGGCACTAGACCTCACAGCTACATCTAGATTTTTAGTATTATATTGTTTTGACAAAACTTTATATGCTTTAGATATTTCTTCCTGAAAATTATTTGATAATTCTGCTTCTAAGATAGTTTTTCTAACAGCAGCTCCTTTTTTCATTAAATCTTTAACATCTGTTGTATCAAGATCTTTTAATATATCTCTTATCCTGTCTTTTAATCCACTTTCTTTCATAAATTCATTATAGGCATAAGAAGTGGTAGCAAAACCATCGGGAACATTAACACCTTTCTTTTTTAAAGTACTAAACATTTCACCAAGTGATGCATTTTTTCCTCCAACTAAAGGCACATCTTTAATTGTTAGGTCTTTAAAGAAAATAATAGATTTGCTTTTCATAGTTTTATAATTTTTTTTGTTAATATTTAAATTATAACACAAAATTTAATATTTAAAAAATCACACTTTTTAAATGCTTAATTTAAATTTTTTAAAAAGTCTTTACATTCTTTAAACAATGTTTTAATATATGCTTAGGCGGACGTGGCGGAATTGGTAGACGCACTTGGCTTAGGACCAAGCGGGGCAACCCATGAGAGTTCGAGTCTCTCCGTCCGCACCAATAACATGCTTAATTTTCTTCAAAACTATTCCCCAGATAGAGTAATGCTTGATTTCGGGATAGTTCAAATTTATTGGTACGGCTTTTGTTTAGCTTTCGCGATGACGATAGCTATTTTTATTGCGTTAAAAATAGGAAAGAAAAATGATTTCAAAGAAAATGATTTACTAGATTTATTTTTCTTCTTAATAATAGGAGGTTTAATAGGTGCTAGAATTTATGATATTTTCCTTGAACTACCTTTTTATATAAGTAATCCTTGGCAAACAATTAAAATTTGGGAAGGCGGTTTAGCAATTCATGGAGGAATAATAGCTGGTTTGCTAATTTTATATTTTTTTAGTAAATATAAAAAATTAAAATTTTGGAAATTAACTGCAATTTTAACTCCCGCTCTAGCTCTTGGACAAGCAATAGGAAGATTTGGTAACTATTTCAACCAAGAACTTTTTGGTAGACCAACAAATTTACCATGGAAAATATTTATTGAAAAAGTTAATAGACCTGAGTTATTTAAAGAATTTACTTTTTTTCATCCTACTTTTCTTTATGAAAGTTTAGGATTAATTGTAATATTTATTGTCTTAATGATTCTTATTAATAAATTGAAACTAATTAAGAAAAATAATATTGTTATAGTTTCGATTTATATGTTATTATATTCTATATTAAGGTTTAGTTTAGAATTTATAAAAATTGACAGAACTCCTGAATTTTTAAGTTTGCGCTGGCCACAAGTAATGAGTTTAATATTAATTATCATATCAATAGTTTTATTTTTTTATGCCAAAAAAAACGGAAAAAAAGGAATCTACAATAAAAAATAAAGACAAAAAATTTAATTTAAACAAAAGTTTAGTAATTTTATATATATTATGTTTTTTTATTGCCTTAGCATCAGCTCTACCAACATATATTAATTCTAACTTTTTAAGTAGCTTTGTTAGTTTACAAACAATTTCAATTTTCTTTGTAATAGCTAATTTGTTCTCCTTCTTTTTAATTCTTACTTTTCCAAAAATAATTAAAACTGTAAAAGATTCAACTGTTTTTAAAGCTTTATTGGTTGTCTATATTTTATCTTTATTCTTTTTTTCAACTGCTACTTCTGCTTGGCAAAGTCTTCTTGGTTTAATATTTTTTGTGGTATTTAGTAGTCTTTTATTTATAAAACTAGATTTATACTTAGAAAAATTTACAGATAATTTTTCAACTGGAAGAGTTAGAACAATATATTTTACATTTTATAATCTAGGTTTATTTCTCGCTCCTTCTATTTCTGGTTTACTAGTAGATAATTACAATTATAGCTTTGTTTACTGGGTTGCCGGCTTAATTGTTATTCCGGCTTTAATATTCTTTTCTATCAATGAAAATTTTATTGAAAAAAAGATTGAGTATAAAAAAGAAGGTGTAATCAAGGAATTTAAAAAAATGATTAAAAACAAAGACTTACGAGGTGTTTTTGTAATAGCTTTTATATTACAACTTTTTTATAGTACTGTCGTTGTTTATATTCCTGTTTATTTGCATCAATATCTAGGATTTGGCTGGGAAGCATTAGGTCCAATATTTTCTTTAATGCTCCTACCATTTATTTTAATTGAAATACCAGCTGGAAATCTGGCAGATAAATATTTCGGTGAAAAAGAAATGTTAATAATTGGATTAGTTATTATGAGTATATCCTTGTTTCTTTTTTATTATGTTTCTGTTTCAATATTATGGATCTGGGCAATAATTCTATTTTTGAGTAGAATAGGTGCCGCTTTAATTGAAGCAATGAGGGAAAGTTATTTCTTTAAATTAGTTGACGCTGAGGATATTGATATGATAAATATTTTTAGAGTAACAAGACCTTTAGCTTTCATATTAGGTCCGGCAGCGGGTATATTAATTCTTGCTTTCCTACCACTTCCATATCTATTTTTATTCATGGCAGCTATTGTTTTATTAAGTTTAACTTTTGTTTTACCAATGAAAGACACAAAATAAGAGTGTGTTCAAGTCCACGAACATCGTTGACACTTTTTAAACATAATAATTAGCTAGTTTTAAGTCTATTTGCTCCATCATTTTGGCGATTTTCTCTTTGTTTTTTATCTTTCTTGAATTAGCCAAGCGCTCGTTCTGTTTTCTAAGATATTTCTGCCATTTCTCGGTTATTTTGTAGGCTGCTTCGGGATTAACTTTCCAAAGCTCATAGAAAGCCATCGGTGTTAGATTGCCCAGTGCTTGATGTGGTCTAATATAATTGTAAATATATTCCCAATTAGCCAATCTCTTTTGCTGCTCCTTAAATGTCTTACAAAGATTGCCTTGTTGATAGAATTCAACCTCGTCAGTTAAGTGTGACCTTTCAACTCTTGGATTATCAGTTGGCGTTCCAGAACGAGAATAAAAATGAATTATATCCTTTTCTTTTAAATAACTAGCAAAATCTTTCTCATTTTCTGAGCCGTTATCTGTATTAGTACAAGCGATAGCAAAGGGCAGGCGTTTAACACATTCCTCCTGCACTGCTACTGCTGTTTGGCTGTCACCGTTTTCAGCCAACCCCAGTGTTCTGATTCTCGTAAATGAATCAATAACAGTATGTTGATTCCAGAAGTTTTCTTTCGCTTTGTGTTTTTCAAAATTAACGAATGCCCCTGTTTTTAATATAAATTTCATATCTTTTTCAATTAATGCCCCCGGTTTATAATCTTTAATTTCTTTGGGCGGACGAAACTTTTGTTTTTGCTCAACCTTATTTCGATGAGCCATTTTTATCCGATTAGATATCTTCACATCAATTAAACCTTTCTTGTTTAAATGACGATTAATAGTTGAGGCGCCAACTGAAATTTTATATTTTGTATCTAAAACAGTTATCAACTTATCCTTGCCCCAATGATAATCCGTCCTTGCCTCAACTATTTTGTCTTTAATTTCAGCGCTAATCCTTTTTCGATTATCAGTATTATTAGGAGCTCTTGATTCCGGTTCAAGAGAGCGCGGATCTCGATCAGACTTTTCCCAGTTACTATGTATTTTAGATAACCATTGTCGGGATATTCCAATCTTTTTAGCAGCTTGACTAATATTATTCTCACATTCAAATTGAATAATATACATCCACTTTAATCTTTTTTTGGCTTCATCCGACAAATGGCATCTTTGAGGATTAAGTTCACTTTCAGCTTTGTTTTGCATAATATCGACAGACTTATTAATTAATTCTTTAAATCTGTTTATATTATCATTTTTTTGGGGTATTTTCAGT
>JAQICS010000012.1 GCA_027858435.1 Patescibacteria group bacterium
ATACTTTACCTGAGCTCAGAAAGACTAGTTTTTCTAAAAAACATAAAATTGTAGTACTTATATTTTTAACTTTTATTTGCTCTTTATTAATATATAGATCTTTTACTCCTCTTCTATCAAACTACTACTTCTCTAAAGCCATGGAAAAAAACGCTAAAGGTGAATATGGACAGATGACAATACTTCTAGATTACAGTCAGGAATTACCAAATAATAGGGCTTGGCAATCCTTCTATGCGCAAAAATATGGAAAAGCAATTTCTTCTATATATCCAAACGGTGAATTAGTTACTGATTTCTTTTTAGAAAAAGAATTACAAGATGCCGATAATTATTTATATGGCAATAATTTTAGAAATATTTCTTCTAAAATAATTGTTGAAAGTAGTTTAGAAAATAGTACTAGCACCGAAGAATATGTAAATTTGCTAATTAATGTATCTTCAAATTTACCAGAAAGTAATATGATTGCTGGTAATTATTATTCAAATATTAAAGAGTATGAAAAGGCAATAGAATATTATAATAAAGCTTTAGCTAATTTACCAGATGTAGATAATAAAAATCTTAATTTAGATCATTTGCAAGTTGTTAGAAATAATTATTATAAAACCTATTTGTCTATCGCTAATAATTATTTTAAAATGTTAGAATATGACAAGGCAATAGATAATTATAAAAAAGCATACTCATATAATCCAATAGATTATTTAGTCTTTAAAAAAATAGCTGATATTTATTTTATAGAAGAAGATTACCAAAAAGTAATTCCCGAAGTTAAAAAAGGTATGAGACTTAGTCCAGAAGATTATACTTGGCCGATTTTGCTTCATTATACATATGAAAAGTTAAACAATTCTGAAATGTCAGAGTTTTGGTTAGAAAAAGCGATGTCATTAGGTTATGAAAAAAATAATTAAAAAATTAAATGATATTTACAGTTTTTATAATAGGATTAATACTAGGTAGTTTCTTGAATTGTTTAGTTTGGCGACTTTACAAGAATGAAAGTATTTGGGGAAGGTCATATTGTCCAAAATGTCACAAACAAATAGCCTGGTATGATAATATTCCAGTATTAAGCTTTATTTTCTTAAAAGGAAAATGTCGACATTGTCATAAAAATATTTCTTGGCAATATCCAATTGTAGAGTTAATTACCGCTATTCTTTTAACCCTTTCTTTTTATAATGTTTTTGGTTTGCCAACTTTTTATGATTTAGCTTTCTTTAATTCAAGTTATTTTAATTTAGACAATTTGTTGCTTATTATAAGAGACTGGATCTTTGTATTTACTCTTATAGTTGTTTTTATATTTGACTTTAAATGGCAGGAAGTTCCAATGCTTCTTGTTTGGCCTGCTACCACCTTAGTTCTTATTTTAAACTTTTTTATTGTTTCTGATCCTTCCACGGTAATCATATCAGCTGTTATTGGTTTATCATTTTTCTTAATTCAATACTTATTAACAGCTAAAAAAGGAATAGGTGAAGGAGATATTTGGCTTGGTTTGTTTATTGGTGCCTATTTTGCAAATTGGCAAATACTTCTCGTTGCCCTATTTTTGTCGTATATTATTGGCTCAATAATATCAATTTATTTATTAAAAAAGAATAAAAAATTAAAATCCAAAATTGCTTTAGGACCATTTTTAGTGATTGGTTCAATGCTTGCTTTGTTTTTCGGTAGTAATTTGTTAAACTATTATTTAGGGTTTTTAACTTGTTGTTAAAAATTCTTAAATCTTGTATAATAGAGAAGTAAAGCAAATTAATTGTTAAATGCTTTTTTGGTTATCAATAATTTTATGAAAGATAATATTATCGCAGGCCTTGATATAGGCTCAACTGCAATCAGATTAGTAGTAGCTCAAAAGATTTCCGGTCCAGCTGGAGAAGAGCTACAGATTATTGGTGCCGTTTCAGGTAAGACAGAAGGAGTTAATCGTGGAGTTGTAAATAGTATTGAAGAGGCCACCTCATCAATATCTGCAGTTTTAGAAAAAGCGGAAAGATTAGTAGGAGTTCCTATTACCAATGTGTGGGTAAGTTTTAATGACCCTCATATTAAGTGTGAAAAATCTAAAGGAGTAGTAGCAGTTAGCAGAAGCGATGGTGAAATTAATGAAAATGATGTTAACAGAGCAATTGAGGCCGCTAGAGCTATGGCTGTGCCAGTTAATTATGAAATATTACACGTAATACCAATTAAATTTGCAGTTGATAATCAAGCTGATATTAAAGATCCAATTGGAATGAACGGAATTAGACTTGAAGTTGAAGTATTAATAGTTCAAGGTTTAAGTACTCAAATTAAAAATTTAACCAAAGCAATTTATCGTACTGGCTTAGAAATAGAAGATCTAGTCATTTCACCTTTAGCGGCTGCTGAAGCAGTTTTAAGTCCAAAACAAAAAGAATTAGGAGTAGCTTTAATTAATCTTGGATCATCCACTACATCACTTGCTGTTTATGAAGAAAGAAACTTAATTCATACAGCAGTTTTACCAATTGGGGCTGAACATATCACTTCAGATATTGCCATTGGTTTAAGAGCGCCAATAAATTTAGCAGAGAGAATTAAATGCGAATATGGACAAGCAATTCCAGAAGATGCTCAAGGAAGAGAAGAAATAGATATTACTAGATTAGTACAAGAAGAGGAAATAAATGATGATATATCAACTGTATCACCAAAATATTTATCAGATATTATTAACGCTAGAGTTGAAGAAATATTTTCTAAAATTGATAATGAATTTAAAAAAATTGATCGCTCCGGAATGCTACCAGCTGGAGTAATATTTGTAGGAGGAGGTTCACACTTAGAAGGTGTTGTAGATTCTTCAAAATCATATCTTCGCCTACCAGCTGCACTAGGAGCTGCTAAAAATATAAATGTGGTAATTGATAAAGTAAAAAATCCAGAATTTTTAACTGCCCTAGGACTTGTTATTTGGGGAAGTAATGAAGATGATAATAATTATAGTGGTACTAGTAGTATTAATGCCAAGTTAGGAGATATAATGGACAGAGCAAAAGGGATTTTTAATAAAATAATGCCTAAATAAAAATTAACTAATTATATATGGCCGAAGTAAAACCAGAGATTGAAACATTTGCAAAAATTAAAGTAGTTGGCGTCGGAGGTGGCGGTGGCTCTGCTATCAATCGTATGATTGATGGTGGTATTCAAGGAGTTAGTTTTGTAGCAATAAATACAGACGTTCAAGCGCTTCACTACAACCCAGCTAATGAAAAACTTCATATTGGTAAAACTGTTACCAAAGGTTTAGGAGCCGGCATGAATCCTGAGTTAGGTAAAAACGCGGCTGAAGAATCTGAAGCAGAAATTAGAGAGTCTTTAAAAGACTGTGATATGGTTTTTGTAACCTGTGGTCTAGGTGGTGGAACTGGATCCGGTGCATCACCAATTGTAGCTGAACTTGCTAAAGAATCAGGAGCTCTAACAGTAGCAGTTGTTACTAAACCTTTTATATTTGAAGGAGGACAAAGAAAAAATATTGCAGAACGTGCCTATGCAGAATTAGCTGACAAGGTAGATACTATAATTACTATTTCTAATGATAAGTTATTACAAGTAATTGATAAAAAACTACCACTTCTTGAAGCCTTTAAAACAGCGGATGATGTGCTGCGACAAGGTGTTCAAGGTATTGCTGAGATTATTACAGTTCCTGGTATTATTAACGCTGACTTTGCCGACGTTAAAGCTGTTATGTCTAACGCTGGCTCTGCTCTGATGGGCATTGGTACCGCTACTGGAGAGAATAAGGCAGTTGATGCAGCTAAAGACGCAATTAACTCTAATCTCTTAGATATGTCCATTGACGGGGCTAGAGGCATCGTCTTTACCATCACTGGTGGACCAGACTTAAGCATGACAGAGGTTAGCGAAGCTGCTAAAGTAATTACTTCAGCTGCGGACGAGGATGCTAAGATTATATTTGGGGCTGTTGTTGATGAAAAGATGAAAGATGAAATTAAGATAACTGTTGTTGCTACTGGATTTGATGGTAGTGGAAAAAATCAGCAAACTGAGAGTAAGAGTTACACTCCAAATCCTTTCATTTTAGAAAGAGAAGCGGAAACTGAAAAAAAGAAAAATGAGGAAAAAGAAAGTCCTAAAATATTTGAAGAAACGAAATCAGATTCAAAATTAGGATCAATATTTAAAAATTCTCCTATTAAACCAGTAGTTGAAAAGAAATCAAGTGATAAGTCAAAGAAAAATAATGTTGATAAATCAGCTCAAAATGATGTCGATGATGACGATGATGATTTGAGTGTCCCGGCTTTCCTTAGAAAGGAGATGAAATAGTGTACGATTTAGGAACTTCATAGTAGTTTAGGGTTGAAGAAGTGAAATCGAAATATAAAAACAAAAAAGAAGTGCTTTCGGAATCGGCACTTCTTTTTTATTTCCTGTGGATAACTTCTTAAAAGTCTTATTTTTTCCTACACTTAGCTAAATTGACCGGATTATAAAAATTTGCTAAAATAAAGCTGTAACACAAGATTTAGTGGTAAATGTATAAAAATGGCCACTAAATATAGGTTTTTAAAAATATATGAAATGTCCAATTTGTTATTTCAATGACACTAAGGTTGTTGACTCCCGCGTTTCAACAGACGGCTCTTCAATTAGAAGACGTAGGGAATGTTTAAAGTGTGGTTTTCGTTTTTCAACTTATGAGGAAATTGAACTTTTAGAGTTAGTTATTGTTAAAAGAGACGGAAGACGAGAAGCATATAGTAGAGATAAGTTAATGTCAGGTTTAAAGAAGTCATGTGAAAAAAGACCGATAACAGCAGATCGTTTTAAAAGATTAATACATGCTATTGAAAGAGATTTACAGAAATTAAAGAAAAGTGAAATTACTTCTAAGCAGGTTGGAATGGCAGTGATGAAAAATTTAAAGAAAGTAGATCAGATTTCGTATATCCGTTACGCTTCAATTTATGAATCATTTAAAGATGCCGCTGATTTTAAAAAAGAGTTAAATAAATTAATTAAAAATAAAAGAATAAAGAAATAAAACTATGTCTGAAAAAAATGAAGTTCAAAATTCTGAAATAATTTCCAAACTTAGAAAAAGGTCTGGAGAAATAGTAGATTTTGATAATCAAAAAATTGAAAATGCAATTTACAAAGCAGCTCTTTCAGTTGATTATGATGATAAATCATTAGCAAAAAAGTTAGGTGATGAAGTAGCTGAAAAAATTAAAGTAAAATTTCATAAAAATAGTATTCCAGCAGTTGAGGAAATTCAAGACATAGTTGAAGAGGTTTTAATTGATAATAAATTAATTCAAATTGCTAAGAACTTCATTATTTACAGAGATCAACATCGTCAATTAAGAGATATAAATCAAGATACCTTGAATGAGAAGTTGATGGAAGATTATTTAGGAAGAGCTGATTGGAGATTAAAAGAAAATAGTAATATGAGTTTTTCTGTTCAAGGATTAAATAACTATATTGCTTCAGCTATTTCTGCGAGGTATTGGTTAAATAAAATGTATCCAGACTATATTCGTCAAGCTCATGTTAATGGTGATATTCATATTCATGATTTAGGACTTCTTGCTCCATATTGTTGTGGTTGGGATTTAAAAGATCTACTAGTTAAAGGTTTTTCTGGTGTACCAGAGAAAGTACAAAGCAAACCACCAAAACATTTTAGAAGTGCTCTTGGACAAGTTGTTAATTTCTTTTATACCATGCAAGGTGAAGCAGCTGGTGCTCAAGCTTTCTCTAATTTTGACACTTATTTAGCTCCATTTATTCGTTATGATAATTTAAGCTATAAAGACGTTAAACAAGGATTACAAGAGTTTATGTTTAATGTAAATGTGCCAACTAGAGTTGGTTTTCAAACTCCATTTACTAACGTCACTCTTGATGTCATTCCTTCAAAAACAATTGGAGAAGAAAATATTATAGTAGGGGGAAAGATACAATCTGAAAAGTATAAAGACTTCCAAAAAGAAATGGATATGTTTAACAAAGCTTTTGCTGAAGTGATGCTTGAAGGTGATTCAACTGGAAGAGTGTTTGGTTTTCCAATTCCAACCTATAATGTTGATAAAAACTTTGATTGGGATAGAGACTCATTAAAACCAGCGTGGGAAATGACGGCTAAATATGGTATTCCATATTTTTCAAATTTTGTTAATTCAGATATGGATAGAGACGATGCTCGTTCTATGTGTTGTCGTTTAAGACTAGATAATCGTGAGCTAAGAAAAAGAGGAGGAGGTCTCTTTGGTGCTAATCCTTTAACTGGATCTATAGGGGTGGTAACAATCAACTTACCTCGTATTGGTTATTTATCTAAAAGTAAAGAAGAATTTAAAGAAAAATTAGTTGAACTAATGGATATTGCTAGAGATAGTTTAGAATTAAAAAGAAAGATTGTAGAAAAATTTAGTGATGATAAATTATATCCATATTCTTCTTATTTCCTAGCTGACATTAAAGAAAGATTTGGTTCTTATTGGCAAAATCATTTTTCAACAATTGGTATTAATGGAATGAATGAAGCTGCTCTTAATTTAATGGGAAAAGATATTGCTAGTCCAGAAGGCATAGCTTTTGCTGAAGAAATACTAATGTTTATGAGAGAAAAGTTAATGGATTATCAAAATGAAACTAATTATTTATATAATCTTGAAGCTACTCCTGGTGAAGGAGCAACCTATAGATTTGCTAAAAAGGATCAACAACTATATCCAGGCATAATTTGTGCTAATAGTGAAGCAGTTAAAGAACAAGGAGCTGAACCATATTATACAAACTCTACTCATCTTCATGTTAGTCACACCACTGATTTATTTACTGCTCTTGATTTACAAGATCCATTACAGACAAAATATACTGGAGGAACAGTTTTACACGGATATCTTGGAGAAAAACTACCAGACGGAGAAGCGGCTAAAAAATTAGTACAAAAAATTGTTAACAATTACAAACTACCATATTTCACTATTACTCCAACCTTCTCTATCTGTCCAAAACACGGCTATCTTGCAGGCGAATATAAGTATTGTCCTAAATGCGATGAAGAAATGGGATACTCTGATGATGTAGCCGAGCAAAGAGAAGCAAATAGAAGTGATTAAAGCCTAAAAATTTCCAATTTGTAATTTATATAAAATTTGATTATAATTAAAGTAGTATAGGGTAGTGTTAATATAAATATTATTCTAGCTAAAAATAAACATATGAGCCCAATTAAAACAAAAAGACAGGAATGCATTGTTTACAGTCGCGTAGTTGGCTGGTTAACACCTGTAAAAAATTATAACCCAGGAAAAGCATCTGAGTATAAAGATAGAAAAACATTTGAAATAAAATAGTAATAACTTAAGAATATGATAATAGGCGGATTAGAAAAACTCAGTACTCTTGATTATCCTAACCATTTAGCCGCCATAGTATTTACTTTCGGATGTAATTTTAGATGTAAATATTGTTATAACCCATTGCTTGTCTGCCCCAAAGAGGATGCGGACGATAAAAATAATGAAGGTCTAAGTCAAATTAGTGACAAGGACCTTCTTTTGTTCTTAAAAGAGCGTTATGGCAAGCTAGATGGTGTAGTAATAACTGGTGGTGAACCCACTCTCCATGATGATCTACCTGAGTTTATAAAAAAAATAAAGGATATTGGTTATGATGTAAAACTGGATAGCAATGGCACAAATCCAAAGATGTTAAAAACTTTAATTAATAGCCAGTTAATTGACTATATTGCTATGGATTTAAAAGCTCCTCTTTTAGATTACGAAAAGGTAGTAGCTGTTAAAACTAACTTTCAAAAATTAAAAGAAAGTGCTAAAATTATAATGTCTAGTGGAATTCCTTATGAATTTAGAACTACTTTAGTTCCAGGCTTAGCTGACAAGGATGATATAGAGGAAATGGGAAAAAGCATAAAAGGAGCCGAAAAATGGTATTTTCAAAAATTTAAATCTGACACTCCCTTAGTTGATCCTAAATATGGTGGAAAAAAATCTTTCACCGACAAAGAAATGAAAGAATTTGTTAAAATTGGTCAGAAATTTGTAGACATTTGTGAATTTAGAGGTTAAATATATGTCAAACAATAAAAAAAGTAATACAAAAGAAAAATCAGCAAATAATTCTCCGGCTGATTTTTTGGCTAGCTCAATATCTAAATCAAAGAAGGTAAAAAAGGAGAAAAATCAGGATGATGAAATGAGAGAAAAAATATATTCTCTTGAAAAAGATATGATAGCGCTGCAAAACAAAAATATTGACTTAACTAAAGAAATAAAAGATAACACAGAATACATTAAAGTATATGTTAAATGGAAAAGGATTATAGCTGGTGTTAAATGGGGGGTTTTGATATTGATTGTAATTTTAGGTTTTCTTTCTTTTAATTATATTTTTGATTATGTAAAAGGAAGCATTGATGAAGTTGAGGGACAAGTTAATAATATAGTTGAATTAAAGAATAGTATATAATAATAATTTTTAAAGATGAAAGACATTGCCGTATTTGCACAAACAACCTTTAGAAACGAAGCAAGAAGGTTTGGAATAAAAACTGACGATAGAAGGCGTCATATGTATTTGATTGGTAAAACTGGTATGGGAAAGTCAACAGTTTTAGAGAATATGATTATTAATGATATTAAAGCTGGACAAGGTGTAGCTGTTGTTGATCCACATGGTGATTTAGCAGAAAAAATAATTGAATACATTCCTAAAGAAAGAATTAAGGATGTTGTATATTTTAATCCTTCAGATTATGATTATCCGATTGCCTTTAATATTGTTGAACAAGTTGAGCCTCATTTGCGCCATTTAGTCGCTTCTGGTCTAATTGGTGTTTTTCAAAAACTATGGGCTGATTCTTGGGGACCAAGATTAGAGTATATTTTAAGAAATGCTATATTAGCAATCTTAGATTTTCCAGGCTCAACCGTTTTAGGTGTAGTGAGGATGCTATCTGATAAAAACTATCGTAAACAAGTGGTGGCAAATATTAAAGATCCTGTAGTAAAATCTTTTTGGGAGAAAGAGTTTGCTGGTTATGCTGATAAGTTTGCTTCAGAAGCGGTATCACCGATTCAAAATAAGGTTGGTCAATTTCTTTCTAGTTCATTAATGAGAAACATTATTGGTCAAGTAGAATCATCAATTAATATTCGTGAAGTTATGGATGAGGGAAAAATATTAATTATGAATCTTTCTAAAGGTAGAATTGGTGAAGACAATTCTGCACTTCTTGGTGCGATGATGATTACTAAAATTCAGCTTGCAGCGATGAGTAGGGTAGAGATTCCTGAAAAAGATAGAAAAGATTTCTATTTATACATTGATGAGTTTCAAAATTTTTCTACAGATTCGTTTGCAAACATATTATCTGAAGCTAGAAAGTATAGATTAAATTTAATTTTAGCTCATCAATATATAGAACAGTTAAGTGAAAAAGTTAAACCCGCGGTATTTGGTAACGTTGGTACAATGATTGTCTTTAGAGTGGGAGCAGCTGATGCTGAAGAATTAGTTAAAGAATTTACCCCTGTTTTTATCGAAGAAGACATTGTAAATATTCCAAAGTATGAAATGTATTTAAAACTAATGATTGATGGTGTCGCCTCATCTCCATTTTCTGCCAAAGGCCTACCACCATTAACAGAAGAAGAAAAAACAGGAAATACTCAAGAGGTTATTGATTATTCAAGAAAACTTTATGCAAGTAACAGAGAAGAGGTTGAAGATAAAATACTTAGATGGCATGAAAATTATGAGAATCAAAGTTTTAATACAAAATCAAATAAAGGAAAAACAATTATTTCCAATGACAAAAATGTAAACGTAATTGATAACCAAGAAAAACAAAATGAAAATGATCAAGAAGGTTATCCTGCTGTTTGTTCAGCTTGTGGCAAAGAGACAAGAACTGTTTTTAAACCTGATGGCGTTAGACCTGTTTATTGCAAGGAATGTCTAAGTCTTAAAAGAGAGGAAAAACAAAAAGAAGAAGAAATGAGAAAATTACAAAAAATTAAAGAAGTTGAAAAAGCTAGTAGAAAGAAATCAGAAAAACAAGAAGGAAATAAAAGTAGTGAAAATAATTATAAAAAGGAGTTTGAAAATAAAAGAAATGAGAGTAAAGAAAACGATAATAAAGAAAATCAAAGCACTCTAAGTCTAAATGATTTAAAAAGTGTTTCTCCTGTTGATTTTAAAGGAAGAGAGATAAAACAAAAAAAAGAAGTTAAAGTGGAAAAAGAAATAAAAGATGTAAATTCTAATGAAGAAGATCGTGTAGATAATTTCAAAAAAGATGAAAACTTAAATAAATCAGATGAAAAAAATTTATTTGAGGGAGAGGAGATTAATATTTCAAATTAAAATTATGTATTTATTTTTTGATACGGAAACAACTGGGTTGCCAAAAAATTATCAAGCCCCGCTTGATGATTTTTCTAATTGGCCCAGGTTAGTACAAATCGCTTGGTCGCTATATGATGCAGAGGGAAATCATTGGGGTTCACACTGTTATGTAATTAAACCTGATGGTTTTGTGATACCTGAGGAAGTAGCTAAAATTCATAGAGTGAGTCAAGAAAGAGCTGAAAGAGAAGGCGTGCCATTACAAGAAGCACTTGATAAGTTTATAAATGATGTAAAAACTTCTTCATATATTGTAGCTCATAATATTGATTTTGATCATAAAATTGTTGGTTCAGAATTTCTAAGAATGGGAAAAAAAGAGTATTTAGATAACATGAATTTAGCCAATCAGATTTGTACCATGAAATCATCAGTTCATTTTTGTAAAATTTCAAATGGAAGAGGTTCATATAAATGGCCTAATTTAACAGAACTATATAGATCTCTTTTTGCCACTAATTTTTCTGATGCACATGATGCTCTTGTTGATGTAAATGCTTGTGCAAGATGTTTTTTTGAATTAAAGAAGAAAAACGTTATCCTTAAATAATATGGAAAAAGTAAATTATTTAAAAATAGGTAAAGCGACAGATTTAGAAGGTAAGGATAGAAAATTTTATAGATTACTTGAAATGTTTCCCGGTGTTTTTGCAATTTCAACATTAGTAATTTTAGTTGTTTTATCATATTTGAAACCAACTTGGGTGGCCTATATTATTATCGCTTTTTCTGTATATTGGCTTCTTTTAGTTATATATTTAGCTATTTTTTTAATTAATGCATATTTTAAATTAAAAAAAGGAGTTAAAACAGATTGGAAAAAAGTTTGCTTAGATTTAGGTAATTTAAAAGATGGTGAAAAAGATTTGCCAGAAACTTCTAATGCTAAAAAAGGGATGAAATGGAGTGATGTAAATCAACTGATAATTCTTCCCACCTATTCAGAAGGTGAAGAAATTATTTCTGAATGTTTAGATTCAATTTTAAATGATAATTTTCCCAATGAGAAAAAAATAATTGGTCTTGCTTTTGAAGAAAGAGCAGGAATTGAGATTGTTAAAAAAAGAGCGCAAAATATAGAAAAAAAATATAAAGATAAGTTTGGTGATTTTTTAATTTCATTTCACCCCGATGGTATTGAAGGTGAAATTAAAGGAAAGGGGGCAAACCAAGCTTGGTGCGCGACTAAATTAAAAAAAGAAATAATTGATGCTAAAAATTTAGACTATGATAATATTTTAGTATCTGTTTTTGATATTGATACTGTTATTGATAATGGTTACTTTTTTGCCCTTACTTATAAATTTTTAACAGTCGCTGATCCATATCGTTGTAGTTATCAACCAGCGCCAGTCTATCACAATAATGTTTGGGACTCACCTTTTTTCTCAGTAATTGCCGCATCTTCTAATACTTTTTGGCAGATGATAATGCAAATTAGGCATGAGAGTTTGGTAACCTATTCTTCTCATTCCATGACTTTTAAGGCTTTAAATGATATTGGTTTTTGGGGAACTAAAAATGTATCAGAGGATTCAAGAATTTTTTGGCACTGTTTTATGTTTTATGATGGACACTATAGGGTAGAGCCAATATATTTTAAAGTTTCCATGGATGTAACCGCTGATACAAGTGTATTAAAAACTGCTAGGAATTTATATAAACAACAAAGACGTTGGGCTTGGGGAAGTGAGAATATTCCTTATTTAATTTTTAATGCTAGAAAAAGATGGAAACATAAAGGGATTAACAAGGGAAAAATATTAGAGCATATTTTTATTCAAATTTATGGTTTTCATGCTTGGAGTACTAATGCTTTAATTATTGGTGTAGTTGGTTGGTTACCTATTATTTTAGGCGGAGATAAATTTAATGGAACGGTTCTTTCTAATAACTTACCATTTATCACTGAGAGGTTAATGACAATTGCTATGGTGGGATTAATTCTATCTGCAGTAATTGCCTACCTACTTCTTCCTAAAAAACCTAAAAAATATAAACCATATCGTAAATTTTGGTTAACACTGTCTTGGGTGTTTATTCCGGTAACAATTGTTATTTTTGGCTCTATTCCATGCCTTGAAGCACAAATTAGATTAATGATGGGAAAATACATGGGCTTCTGGGTTACTCCTAAATCAAGATAGTTTAAGATTGACTGTTTTTAGCAAACAGTCAGCTATATACAATTAATTGATTAATTTTACTTGTAGAGTAGTAATTAATTTTATGTTATAATTAAGTCGATGAATAAAAATAGAGATTTAAAAAACATGCCAATTAGAGAGAGTAATGATAATAATTTGTTTACTCGTCTTTTTTCAAATCAAAAAATAGTTGCCCTTTTAATATTAGCTGTTATTATTCTTCTTTTATTTCCTTTAGCAAAGTCATATAGTCAAAGAAAAATAATTGAAAAGGAGATTTCACAACTTCAAGAAGAGATAGATAAATATGAACAAGACAACGAGGAGTTAAAAGAATTTCTATCATACATAGACTCAAATCAAGCAGTTGAAAAACAAGCAAGAACTAGTTTAAATTTAAAAAAAACTGGTGAAGGGGTGATAGTAATTGAAGAGCCTGGTTATGAAGAAGAAAAAGAAATGGTTGAAAAATTAAGACAGAGTCAGGAAGGTAATTTTAAAAAATGGTTGAGATACTTTTTTGGATAAATGAGCCCTCTGTCGGAATTGAACCGACAACCTACGGTTTACGATACCGTTGCTCTACCAGTTGAGCTAAGAGGGCAGGATACTAATTTTATTATAGTTAATTATTGCTAGATTATGCAAATGAATATAGTTAAAAATAAAAAAAGCTTAATGAGAAATGTAATAAAATTTTCTCTTTTTTTGTTTTTATTCCTATCAACTTTTTTTCTAAATATAGATAGCTCACAGGCTGCTGTTGTAGATAATTTATCTGGTAAAATTCTTTTACAAGTAGAAAAAAATGGAGAAGCTTGGTATATAAAACCAAGTGATAAAAAAAGAGTGTTTCTTTCACGGCCAACTGACGCTTTTAATATAATGAGAGAACTTGGTTTAGGTGTTTCTAATTATAATTTAGAAAATATACCATCAAAGCAGGAAAGTTTTTCTGATGATTTTGATTTAAGTCTTTCTAAAAAATTATCTGGTAAAATATTATTACAAGTAGAGGAAAACGGTGAAGCATATTATATTAATCCTGATAATTTTAAAAAATATTATCTTGGAAGACCAGCTGATGCTTTTAATGTAATGAGAGAGCTTGGCTTAGGTGTTTCAGATTCTGATATTTCAACTATTGAAATAGATGATAATTTTAATTATCAATCTGAGGATGCAATTTCAGCAGTTTCTGAAATTGATTTAGATGTTTTAGAAAGTGATACAAGATTTGAAATTGATTATAGCAGCAAGGCTTTTACTAAACCTGTAGAACTTGTTGTTGAAAAAGAATTTACGGTTAAAAATCTTCCTTGGAGCCTACATGCTCTAAGTCCTTTATATAACTATAATTTTAAAACCGATGGGCTGTATGACCCAGCTCATACATTTACAGTTAAAATATATTACAATGAAGATAATTATAATTTAAAACGTTTATTTAATTACGATCCATTTTCTAAAACTTTTAAAGAAATAGAAATAAAAGAAAACCTCGAAGATAATTATATATATTACACCACTAACTCTACCTCTGATAAGCTTATCCTAATGAATGAAGATGAGATAATGAATAGAGGAAAGGCTAGTTGGTATAAGTATAAAAATGGACTATTTGCTGCCTCACCTGATTATCCTAAAAGCAGTATATTAAAAGTAACCAACTTAGATAACAATAAATCTGTTGAAGTTGAGATAAATGATTATGGACCAGATAGATCTATTTTCCCAGATAGAGTAATAGACTTAGATTATGTAGCTTTTTCTGAAATCGCATCGCCATCTTCTGGAATAATTGATGTTAAAGTAGAAGTTGTAAATGTAGCTGATGATAAAGTGGAAATAAGTTCACTTGAAGTAACTCCCGTTATCACTGCTAACTCAGCAATAGTAATGAATGAAAAAAATAATGAAATAATTTATTCTAAAAATCCTGATCAGGTTGTACCAATTGCTAGTTTAACTAAAATTGTTTTTGCTCAAGTATTTTTAAATTTAAATGTTGATTTTGATAAAGAAGTTGTTTACAAATTAGCTGATGAAGAATTAAATGTTTTATACTGTCAACCAAAAAGTGACATTAAACTATTAAGAGTTGAAGAAGGAGATGTTTTAACTGTAAGAGATCTTTTCTATAGCGCACTTATGTATTCCGGAAATAATGCAGTTGAAACACTTGTTAGAAATAGTGGAATTTCAAGAGATGAATTTATATTACAAATGAATAAATACGCTGAAAATCTTGGAGCAGAAAATACTAATTTTATTGAACCAACTGGGCTATCTCCAAAGAATGTGAGTTCTGTTAAAGATTATGCTATAATATCAAAAGAAGTTTTTAAAAATAAATTATTGCATGATATTAGTTCAACTAAATATTATTCTTTTAAAACGGTAAATACAGATAAGGAATTTAAATTATATAATACTAATAGATCTATAAACAATAATACATATAATATTGAAGGATCTAAAACTGGTTATTTACATGAATCTGGCTATTGTCTAACTACAAAAGTTACACAAGGTGAAGATAGTTTGATAGTTATTAATTTAAATTCAGATAGTAGAGATGAAAGAGAAAGTGAGAATGAGAAACTAGCAAATTATGGCTTTAAAATGATAAATCAAAAATAGCTAATTAATTATATTATGATATCTATACAAAATGTTTCAAAATTTTATGGAAAAAATCAAATTCTTGATGATGTTAGTTTAGAAATTAAAGCTGGAGAATTTGTTTCTATAGTTGGTCAATCTGGAGCCGGTAAAACTACTTTAGTTAAGCTTTTAATTGGAGAAGAAAAAGCAAATGCCGGACAGGTTCTAGTGGGAGATTGGAATATTACTGATTTATCCAAAAGAGAAGTCCCATATCTTAGAAGACAAATTGGTACTATTTTTCAAGATTTTAAATTACTTCCTAAAAAAACATTACAAGAAAATATATCATTTGCAATTGAGGTATCTGGTGGTACAAAAGAAAAAATTAGAAAAGTTGTTCCCAGTGTATTAAAAATTGTTGGACTTGATGGAAAAGGAGATCGCTATCCCAATGAAGTATCAGGTGGTGAAAAACAAAGAGCAGCTATTGCCAGAGCCCTAGTTCATCAACCAAAAATTCTTTTAGCAGATGAGCCAACTGGAAATCTTGATGCAATTAATGCTGATGAAATCATTGAACTACTTCTTAGAATTAATCGTTTTGGCACAACTGTAATCTTAGTTACTCATAACAAAGAAATTGTTAACCGTTTGAGTAAAAGAGTAATTTCTATGGAAGGTGGACGAGTGATAAGTGACAAAGAAAAAGGTAAATATATATTATAGAAAAATAATTTTTTAAATATGCGATCATTTTTTAGAATCATTAAATTTAGTTTTCAGGATTTAGCCAGAAATGCTTGGCTTAGTATTGTAACTATTACTATTCTTCTTTTGGCTCTATTTTCAATTAACACCCTTATTACTGTTCAAGTAGTTAGTGATAGTGCGATAACAGCCATTAAGGATAAGGTTGATATTAGTTTGTATTTAAATTCAGAAGCACCAGAAAGTGAAATATTAAAATTAAAAAGTGATTTAGAATCTAATTCAAAAGTTAAGTCAGTTAACTATATTTCTAAAACTGCTGCACTACAAGACTTTAGAGCTAAATATAGAAACAATGATCCGGTTTTAAGCGCTCTAAAAGAACTTGGTAAAAATCCTCTATCACCTAGTTTAATCATTCTACCAGCTAATATTGAAGAGTCATCTCTTTTAATTAATGAATTAAAAGTAATTGATAGTCCTATTATTGAATCAAGAGACTTTACTGACAATTCTTCTATTTTAAATAAGATTAGTAGTATTACTCAGAGAATTAATGAAGTGGGTTTATTTATCATCCTTATCTTCGTCCTTACTAGTCTTCTAGTCGTCTATAACGCTATCAGAGTGGCTATTTATACTCATAGACAAGAAATTGAGATTGAAAGGCTTGTAGGGGCTTCAAACTACTTTATTTACATGCCTTACATATTTTCCTCCTTTCTCTATTCGTTGATTAGTGTCGGAATTATTATAGCCGCCTTTTTCCCACTTTTAACCTTAATTCAACCATACTTAGAAGTTTTCTTTACTGGTTATAGCGTAAACATATTAGGTTACTTTATTAACAACTTCTTCTATATTTTTGGATTACAGTTCTTAGTCATTCTTTTTATAAACATTGTTGCTACTTTAATTGCAGTTAGAAGATATGCTAACGTTTAATGGTTGACATTTTGATTAGATATTATAATATATAGGAGTGTTAAAAATTCGAGGATCGTCTAATGGTAGGACTCCAGGTTTTGATCCTGGCAATCGGGGTTCGAATCCCTGTCCTCGAGCCTGTAATTTTTGGTGTAGTAGACCGACATAGTTGTCGTAAAGCTATCCAAAAAACAAGAAAACATGATTTAGGTCATGTTTTTTTGTTGGAGTCAAGTTTGCTAAAAGGTCTGTAAATAAAGGAGATTTATAGTTCGAATCCGAAATCTATTAAAAAAATATTTAACTTTTAAATATAACGAAATTAAGATATAATAGAACTATATTAATAAAGAAAACTTTAGGTAATTATGAATAAAAATATTCCTAAAAAAAGAGTGGGGCCGTTCTTAAAATGGGCTGGTGGTAAATCTCAATTATTAGAACAATTTAAACCATTACTTCCTAAAGAAGGAACTTATAAAAGATACATTGAACCATTCATCGGCGGTGGGGCTGTCTTTTTTTATTTAGAACCAAAAGAGGCTATCATATCTGATTTAAATAAAGATTTAATTGAGGCTTATAAAGTAGTTAAAAGTCACTCTAAGAAACTTATAGAATTACTGAAAAAATACGAAAAAAAACATAGTAAAGAATTTTATTTAAAAATCAGAGAAGAATATAATATTGATAAATTGGATAAAGTATCCAAGGCTGCGCATTTAATATATTTAAATAAATCTTGTTTTAATGGTCTTTATAGAGTTAATAGTAAAGGTGGTTTTAACGTTCCATTTGGTAATCATAAAAAGTTTTCAGTGAATGAGGTTGGAATATTGAAGGCGAGTAAAATATTAAAAAAAAATAAAATAGAACACACTGATTTTACGCAAGTCTTAAAAAATGCCAAGAAAGGAGACTTTGTTTATTTTGATCCGCCATACTATCCGTTAAATGCTGGTTCAAATTTCACTACTTATACCAAGGAAAGTTTCTTAGAAAAAGAACAGGAAAAATTGATGAAAACTTTTAAGAAACTTGATGCCCGAGGGTGTATACTTATGTTAAGTAATTCAGATACTCCTTTTATTAGAAATCTTTATAAGAAATGGTATATTACAAAAGTAAGCGCTAAACGCTTTATTAATTGTATAGCCGAAAAAAGAGGAGATGTATTTGAAGTTGTAGTTAGAAATTATAAGTAATATATGTGTTTGTATAAAAAGCAAAAAAACTTTACTCTTTATCATGGTGATTGTCTGGAAGAATTAAAAAGATTTCCTGACAATTATTTTGATATGATATTTGCTGACCCGCCATATTTTTTGTCGAGCGGTAGTTTTAGTTGTCAGAACGGAAAGATGGTAAGTGTTAAAAAGGGCGATTGGGATTTAAGTAAAGGGTTTCAAGATAATTTTAATTTTCATTTGAATTGGATTAAAGAATGTCGTCGAGTATTAAAACCGCACGGGACTATTTGGGTTAGTGGTACTTATCATTCTATATATCAATGTGGTTTTATTTTACAAAATACTAAATATCACATCTTGAATGATATCTCTTGGTTTAAGCCAAACGCCGCTCCAAATCTAAGTTGTCGGTTTTTTACTGCTAGTCACGAAACTTTAATTTGGGCGAGAAAAGAAAAGAAGGCAAAACATACTTTTAATTATCAAGACATAAAAGAAGGCGACTGGACAGAAGATGAATTTAAAAAACCACACATGCAAATGCGATCTGTTTGGTCTATGGGAACAGCAAAAAAAGGAGAAAAACAGTTTGGTAAGCACCCAACACAAAAACCTTTAGATTTATTAAAAAGAATAATTTTAGCTAGTACCAAGGAGGGCGATATAATTCTCGATCCCTTTGCTGGTAGCTCAACTACTGGCGTAGCAGCTAATTTACATAAAAGAAAATTTGTTGGGATAGATTCTGATATAAATTACTTAAATCTTTCTTTGCAGAGATTAAAAGCTTTGATATAAAATACATCTTATGAACATAAAAGCAAAAGATGCGAAAATAAAATATATATTTTCAAGGAAAAAATATACAATCCCTGATTATCAAAGAGAATATTCTTGGACTGATAATGAAGAAATACCTTTATTTTGGGAAGATTTCTCTTTTTATCTTGATGGCGTGGAGGATAATTTTTTTATTGGCCCAATGGTTATGATGGGTGCGGATATTGATGCGGAAAATTTTGATGTTATTGATGGGCAACAGAGATTAATCACAATAGCAGTGTTTATTAGTGTTATAAGAGAGAAATTTAAATTATTAGGAGAAAAAGATTTAGCTTCGGGATTACAACAATACTTGATTTTTTTAGACAAGAGATCAGCTGAACAAGTGATCATTGATACTGAATCACCACATCCTTATTTTCAAAACAAAATACTTAACTCAACCAATTATACACCTAAAAAAGATGATGAAAAATTAATTGAGAATGCAAGAAAATATTTTGATAAAGAAATATCTGAAAGATTGAGCAAAAAAGTTGATAAAAAAGAAAAAATCGTTGAATTAGAAAAAATAAGAGATTATTTATTTAATATAGATACAGTTTTAATTGTGTCAGATGACGAAACTGATGCGTATACAATTTTTGAAACAATAAACACGAGAGGAAAAAATCTACAGTCATTAGATTTAATAAAAAACTTTATTGTAAAGAAATTTAAAAAACAAACAGGCGTAAAAGAGCCATCAAGTACATGGAAAGAGATTTTAAAGAATATTAGTATAGATAGATATAATTTTTTTAATAGATTTTGGGCTTCATGGCATAAAAAAGAAAATGAATCAAAGCTGTATAGACGATTTTCTAAATATGTTCAGAAAGAGGTTACGCCTTTTTCGGATCCAAATTATTTGTTAAATGCATTGCTAATATCTTCGGAGGTTTATAGAAAGATTATAGATTCAAAATTAGATGATTGGAAAATTAATAAAAATTATCCTATATATTATTCAATAAGAAATGTTAAAAAATTATTTGGTTTAAAAGTTCATTATCCATTATTCATGGCACTTATTGAAGAGTTTGATAATAAAAAAATTACATTAGCACAACTTAAGGAGGGTATGCAAATTGTGGAGCATTTTCATTTTTTGTTTACATACATAATGTCTTATAGAGCATCCGGTCTCGATAATAAGTATTCTAGATTTGCTATTAAACTAAGAGATGAAAAAGATAAAAACAAAGTATTCACTGATTTACGAGAAGAACTTAAAGAAAAAATACCTACGTTAATAGAATTTAAAGAAAAATTTAATGAATTGAAATTTAATGAGCGAAAAGAGGGCATTCAATATGTACTGCTTAAATTAGAGAAGGAAAAGACTACCTCAATTAATATTGATACAGAAGAACACTCTCTAGATCATTTTGAACCTGAATCTTCAAAATCATTAAGTAAAGTTCAGCATTTAGGTAATCTATATTTGTTAGAAAAAAGTATAAACGAAGACAAAGATGATCTAAAGCCATTTGATGATTGGAATAAATCAAATATTACTATTCGTGAATTTTTGCTAAATAATACAAAGTATAAAACAACATCTGAATATTTAGTTAATTTAGAAAAGTGGGATGACAGTGATATCG
>JAQICS010000046.1 GCA_027858435.1 Patescibacteria group bacterium
AAAAGAAGAAGATAAAAAAATAAATAATGTTAATGAGTTTATTGAAAAAGTTGATAACATGAAAAAGCAGGATAAAATGGATTTATCATCTGATCAAGACTTATCAATTGCTATTATGAACTTAATATCAATTGAAGAACATTTCTTTTTTACCGGTGCCAAGCTTCAAAGTGAAGAATACTATGACATGATAAAAGATGTCAGAGAGATGAGAAAGGAATTACTTAAAAAAATTATTAAAGAATATGAAGGAGAGGTTTGGTGTATATCTAAGCACCTATTATCTGCTTCAATGAGATTAATGGAAGTGGGGACTAAACAAATGGGAATGGATAAGAAAAAGGAAGCCTATGATTTATTTAATAAATCATATGAACTGTATTCATTATTTTGGGGACTTAACATGAAATTAATTAATGTAGGGGATGTTAAAAAAATTGATGATGATGCGATAAATAAAAAAGACACTGAAAAGAAGGGAATAATGGCAAAAATGGGAGCTGCTGTTAAAAAGGCTCTTGATTGTTGTATTGAATAAAAAACAAACCTTTTAAAAAACTACTTAAACCAGGTGGACACCTATACATCATGACTCACTCCTATTTAGTTACAATCTAAACTTATCATATATTTCGGTGTCATTTTAAATGAGTTGATATAAAATTATGAAAAGTTTTCAAAAATATGTTATAATATTAATACAATAAATAACATATAATTTGTATGAAAAAAATTACATTCAAATCTTCTTTGATTATCTTAATAATCATATTTGCTGTATCAATTTTTGCTTTTAATGGAGTTAATGAGAGTAAGGCAGAAGACGAGTTAGCTAAAAAACTATCTGGTAAAATACTTTTACAAGTAGAGAAAAGAGGTGAGGCTTGGTATGTTGTTCCTGAAATTGGAAACAAGAGAGTGTTTTTAGATAAACCAGAGGTAGCTTTTCTAACCATGATTCAATATGGGGTAGGGATTAGAAGCGCGGATTTAAGACGAATTCCTGTTTCACTTGATCATCTATCAGGAAATGACTCTGATGGTGATGGTTTGCCAGATGACTTTGAAAATGCCTATGGCACAGATTCGTTAAATGCTGATAGTGATAGTGATGGGTATAACGATATGCTTGAGATTCAAAATAACTATGATCCAAATTTCGGTGGCGCCTATAAACTTGAATATGATATGGATTTTGCTGAAAGAAACAAGGGAAGAATATTTATAGACGTTGAGGAAGGCGGAGCAGCTTGGTATGTAAACCCAGATAACGCTAAAAGATACTATCTTGGAAGACCTGATAACGCTTTTTTTATTATGAGAAGTTTAGGTATGGGTATTTCAAATGCTAACTTAGAGAAAATTCCAGCTGTATCATCTCCTTCATATTATGCTAATAATGAATATGGCTTTAATTTAGAAATGCCTGATACTTGGAGAAATTATTTGGTAAAAGGTCAGTTTGATGATTTTAAATACGAAAGTAATAACTATCAAGCAAAGAAAATTACTTTTGGACTTGAACCAAAAGCAGAAGATATAAATAATGACTATTACAACCTAAGTGAAGAATCTTTCACCGATATGTTAAGTATTTATATATTAAACAATAGTGATTATTCTAAATTATCTTCTAAGAGTTTTAGTGAAACTGATTACATGTATAACTTAGTTAAAATTGGCAGTAATAACTACCACACTTTCTTAAGAGATAAAGACATATTTGAAGAGTCATATAATAATGACTATATCTATAACCGAAAACAAGAAGCTTCTTTTTATTTAAATAAAATGAATATCTTTGAAGTTTCAACAAGAGGAGGGATAATAACTAGTGATGAATTTGCCCGGCTATGTAAAGATGATTTAGCTCAAGCAGCTGGTGGTGGAAGTATTTATCCAGTAGATGAAAAATATAGTCATTTAGATAACTTTGGTGAACTCTTTACCGCTTCATCTTGTTCAGATGAAAGAGTACAAGAAATGGAAGGAGTAACAGAAGATTACTACTATTTCGGATCATCTCTTCAGTTAGTTGACAATCCAAGCTTGGGCTTAGTTAATACTCTAAAAGATGCTGGATATAATTGTAAGTATACAAGATTAAGTGATACAAATTGTGACGAATGGATACTGGGAGAAGTTTCTCCACTTGTCAAAGTATTAGATATAAAACCATACTATAATCAAATTCTAAATGATGACTGTATTATGTGTGGTGAATATGAAGAATAATAAGAATAATAAACAATAATTTATATGAACATATTTCTACGTTGGTTAATAAGTGCCGCTTCAATATTAATTGCTGCCTATCTCATTCCTAACGTTTCAGTTTCAGGAATATGGACTGCTCTAATACTTGCTCTAGCTCTTGGTTTTCTAAATATTACCATTAAACCATTGTTAGTTCTTTTAACACTTCCGATAAACATATTAAGTCTTGGTCTTTTTACCTTTGTAATTAACACCCTTATCATCATGTTAGCCTCAACTATGGTTAAAGGATTTGAAATAGGAGGATTTGGTTACGCTCTAATATTTAGCATCGTTCTAGTTATTCTTCAAACATTCTTCCATTCAGTTTCAAAGTCCCCTAAAGGGAAGGTTGATAAGAATTATTAAGAGTAAATATTAACTAAAAAGCTATATCAAGGATATTTAGAAATGTCCGTTTTGGACTCGTTAATTAATTATCTGTATTTTATGATAAATACAATAGTAAGTTACAACAAAAATATAACGAAATAGAAAATAAAGTAATTAAGTCAACTAAAACTTTAAAATTCTAATTATTTCTTTTAGAATTTATAAACTTCTTAAAGTTATCTTCCGATGAATTAATTATCCTATCAGGGCTAATATTTAATTCTTTTAATAGTTCAATTAAATCTAAAAGCCTGCTCGCTCCTTTAGCTCTAGCTGGGTTTTTTACACCCTCAACTTTATGATTTGTTTTATATTTATCAAGTTGTCCCAAATTGTGAAAATCATAGGCAATTGAGTAGTTTAAATTCTTATACTCAGTTGTTTTTTTAAGAAGAGTTTTAAAGTATTCTTTATTCGGATCAAACGAAGAGAGATTAATTTCAAAGCATTTATTATTATCTTCCATACTCTTTAAAACCTCACCCCAATTGTTCCAGTAGTCTTCTTTTAGGTTATTGAAAAGCAAATTATATTCTCTTAGCTTATCTGTTGTAGGCTCATTTTTTCCAATAATCTGCTTTATACTATCCCAATCACTATTATTTTCCATTTCTTGTAATTCTTCACCAAGTTCCTTGTTTTGGTTATATTTCTTAAAATAGCGCCAATCATTTTCATAGAATTCAATATATCTGTAGGGGTGTCCGATAATATCAACATTCTCATTTTGGGTTGCTGCTAGAAATGACTCTTTAATCTTTTCAGGTTCAAATTTATCATCTATTTTATGACGAGAGGCAACTACTAAATCAAGCTGAGAAAGAACTGAATCTGGCATATCAACAATTGCCTTACCGTTTTCATCAAACATAATATTTGCTTCAACTGATTGATAGGCGGTTAAATCATATATATCTTTTTCATTTATTTCTCTAATTTTTTCTTGTTGCTTTAAAATAGATTCACAAATTGGATCATTTTCTTCTAATTTTTTAGGATCTTCTGGATTAGATGAATGTTCAGAGAAGCAAAGAAAATCTAGTCCTAGTTTTTCAGCATATGATAGCAGTCTTTCATCGCTATGAACCATACCTTCTTTTCCACCACCCATTTCTTGGCGATTACTGTATAGACTGTGAGCATGCATTTCACCTTTAAAATATTTAAATACTTCTTCTTTCCATTCTTCTTGTCTTTTTTCTGGATTAAAATCTAGTTTTTCAAAATTCATATATTTTAACTTTAGTTTTCTTATATATAAATTATACTAAATATTTTCCTTTTTTAAAAGCAATTATGATGGTATAATAATATATAGGTTATATATAAATAAATAACAAAAATATGGCTAAAAATTGTTTAATCGTTAACACGGGTAGTGCTTCAAAGAAGTATAGTTTCTATAATGAAAATGAGAATGTTTATACTGCTCATTTTGAAAAAGAAGGAGAGTCTTTGATATTATCTGAGACAATTAATGGCAAAAAAGAGAAGAAAACGGTAGATAGTGTAGATTATCCAAAGTCAGCTAGTTTAGTGATTAAATCATTGGTTGAAAACAAGATATTAGAAAGTGAAGATGATTTGCAAGCAATTGGAATTAGAATTGTAGCTCCTGGTAACTATTTTCTTGAAACCCAAGAAATAACTAGTGAATATATTAAAAAGGCAGAGAAGACCTTAGAAAAAGTACCACTACATCTAGGACCAGCCCTCGAGGAGGTAAAGAATTTAAAAAAAATATTTAATGACACTATACCAATTATCGGTGTTTCAGATAGTGTCTTTCATAAAACGATACCAGATGAAAATAGGATATATTCTATTCCAATTAATGACACTCGTGAATTTGAAATATATCGTTTTGGCTATCACGGTATATCTTGTCAGTCTATCATTTCTCAAGTTAAAGATATTTTAGGTTATATTCCTGAGAAAACTGTTGTTTGTCACTTAGGTGGTGGAGCTAGTATTAGTGCAATTTTAAAGGGAAAAAGTATTAATAATTCCATGGGCTTTACCCCACTTGAAGGTTTAACTATGGCAACCAGGGTAGGGGATATTGACCCTGGTGTTGTTCTATACCTTTCAGAAAAACTTAACAAAAGTCACAATGAACTAGAAAAATATTTTAATAGTCAATGTGGTCTTTTAGGGCTATCAGGAAAAAGTGATGATATGAGAGAACTTCTAAAAGGAGAAAGAGAAGGGGATAATGATTGTAAATTAGCCTTGAAGGTTTATAAAGAAAGGGTAAGGGAAAATATTTCTAAAATGGCTACTAATTTAGGAGGAATTGACTTATTAGTTTTTGCTGGAACAGTAGGGGAGAGATCATATGTACAACGAGAGAGAATATGTGAGGGAATGGAATATATGGGGGTAAAATTGGATAAGAAAAAGAATAACTTAAATGAAGGAGATGTTTTAGATATTGGAGATGAAAATAGTAGAGCGAAGATATTGATAATTAAAACCAATGAAATGGAAGAAATTGCCAAGGAGGTTTATAAGTTAAGTGACTAAATATGGAAATATTATATATTATCCTAATATTTATTTTAGCTGGCATGACTCTAGAGTTAACTGGTTTTGGAATAGCTACTGTTTCAATGTCACTTCTTCTTTTATTCTTAGATCCCTTAATTGCTATTCCACTAGTAGCAATTATTGTTTTAATTGCTACTGGTTATCTTGCCTATAGAATTAAAGAAAAAGGAACCTTTAAAAGAGTTAAACCTCTTTTTATCGGTGTAATATTTGGTGTTCCTTTAGGAATGTTAACTCTTAATTACATTAACAAGGATTTGTTAAGTATAGGAATTGGCATCTTTTTTATCCTTTACTCTGTTTACGGATTATTCTTTTCTCATATTAAATTAAATTTTTTAAAAAAGAGTAAAAAAACAGCTTCTGTAATTGGACTGATTGCTGGGTATTTTGACGCAACTGTTAACATAGATGGTCCTTTAATTGCTCTATATGAATCAAAGGATATTGAAAAGAATAAAGATGGTTATAAAGATGCTATTGCTACCTATATGTTCTTTACTGGTATACTAACGGTTACTGGCCATATTATATCAGGTAGGGTTAATATGGATTTAATTCGGATTCTCCTATATTCAATACCAGCCATGCTACTTGGTATTGTAATTGGTACTAAACTATTTTCTAAAATCAAAGGAAAATACTTAAAGAAAATTATCTACCTTTTTGTTCTATCATCTGGCATAATTCTTTTGATAAAATTTTAAAATTTTGCTAAAATTAATAAGTAAATAAGAAAAATAAGTTAATAATATTAAAACTATGAAAAAGATTAAATTAAACAAAAAACTAACCCTTTCATCTATACTAATTCTAGCTGTTTTTATTCTTTCTGCCTGTTCACTGGGAGGAGATATAGAAGAAAATAATGAGAATAATAATCCAGTAGATGAGGTTAATCAAGGTGAAAACCAAGCTGAAGTCCTAGTTGGACATGATTGGACTTGGATTAAGACAACTAAAGGTGAAGAAGTAATTACACCAACAAAAAAGAACGCTTTTGTAATTAATTTTAATGAAGACATGAGTGTTAGTGGAACAACAGATTGTAATGGCTTCTTTGGAGATTACATGACAGAAGAAGATGAAATAGAATTTGGACCTCTTGCTTCAACTATGATGTATTGTGAAAACTCACAAGAAAATCAATTCACTGCTGACCTTGATATGGTTGAATCTTTCTACATTGGAGAAGATGGAAACCTTTTCTTAAACTTAGAAGACAGCGAAGGTGTAATTGAATTTCAAGAGAAATTAGTAATTAATCAACCAGAAGAAGGAAAACAAGTTTCATCACCACTTGAAATTAAAGGTGAAGCAATTGGAACCTGGTTCTTTGAAGGAAGTTTTGTAGTTATTCTAACTGACTGGGATGGAAAGATTATCGCTGAAGCACCAGCGCAAATGACTGACACAGAAGAAACTTGGATGACTGAAGACTTGGTTTCTTTTACTACAACTTTAGAATTTGAAAACCCAGTTTTTGAAGATGCTGGCGTAGATCATTTCAGTCGTCGAGGAATCTTAATCTTTGAAAAAGCAAATCCTTCAGGCTTACTAGAAAATACTGAATCAATTGAAAAGACTATTAGTTTTAAATAATTTTCATTGATTATAAGTATTCAAATTACTTAAATAAGAAGGACGTGTATTAATAACATCTATGGCTTTTAAAAAAATATTTAAAACGAAATTAGACTATAAAAAATACAAAAAACCAACCATTCTTGTAATAGTTGGTTTTTGTATAATAGCCACTTTTTTTCTAACCAAAGAATCACTTTCATATCTAGGTTACATTGGCTCAAATGAAGTATCAACTATTAAGGGTCTAGTTGTTCATTATACTATGGATGAAAAAGACTATAATTCAAGTACTAACAGGGTTGGAGATAACTCTTCATATGAGAATCATGGAACTAATAATGGAGCAATTTTTACAGAAGATAGGTTTGGCAAAGAGGGTGGGGCAGTGAGTTTTGATGGGATTAATAATAATATAGATATTGGAGAGGATGCAGTATTTTCTAATGATTCCTGGTCTCTTGGCTTGTGGTTTAACACTAACTCAGCGGAAACTTTACAGGACTTAGTTAGCACTACACTGAATACTAATTTGAGGTGGTTTAACTTGAATCAATCAAAAGTTGCCTTATGGGATTCTAGTAATGCTAGTTGGTATTTTGGTAACACCACTATAAGTAGTGGGTCTTGGTATCATGTTTTTTTACTTTATGATGGTAGTGGTAATTATAAGATATACTTAAATGGGTCTTTGGATAGTGCCTGGCCGAATTTAGGAACATCTGATGATTTAGGAGCTGTTCGTTATATAGGAATGTTTACTGGCGGAAGTCGATATTTTAATGGTTCCATTGACGACGTTCGTATTTATAACCGTGCATTGTCAGAATCAGAAATCCAATCTCTTTATGATTCATACGATTCAAAAACAACTACCGGATCACTTCAAAAAGGTTTAGTCTTTGATATGCCACTTAAATTAAAGTATACCAAAGATGAAACAAGTGGCTCGGAAATAATGACAGACAGAACCCCATACTCAAATGATGGACAAAACTATGGCGCAATTATTGATAACGATAGTGCGGTTTTTAACGGATCTACTAATTATATTGGTGAAATTGATACTAATAGTCCAGAATTATTTGAACCTTCCTCGATTACAGTATCTTCTTGGATTAAGTTAGATGCCAGTGCATCAACAGCTAGACATATTTGGTTTACGAAATGGTATGGATATTCTTGTGAAATAGAAGCAACTTCAAGAATACCTTATTTTCGTTTGTATGGACCAGGAGATATAAGATCTAACACTCCTATTATTCCTGGTAATTGGCATCATTTTGTTGGAACCTATGATCCTAGTATTGGTGGTAGAGTATATCTTGACGGAGAATTAGTTGGAACAAAGGTTCCTAATGGAAATATTACACACTCAAGAAGCCATCCTTTAAATATAGGAAGATATTATGGAGGAATATATTTTGATGGTAGAATAAGTAATGCCATGATATACAACCGTGCTCTATCAGACACGGAGGTTAAAACTCTATATGACAGAGGTCGTTCTGATGCTGGTATAATCTTTCAGGCTAATTAGTTTTTTAAAAAGAGTTAAGGGTCGAACTCTTAATTTATAAACATATATAACTTAAAAACTATGAGAAAAATTCATCCAATAGAATGGTTCGCCTTTCTTTTAGTCATTATTGGTGGTTTAAATTGGCTATTAGTTGGAGTATTTAGCTTTAACCTTGTCTCCTTTTTCTTTGGTGACATGAGTGTTCTATCCCGTATCGTATACTTCCTAGTTGGTGCATCTTCTATCTTTTTAATCTTTTCTTTTCCTAGGAGTGGAAAAGAGAAAGAAGTTAAAAAGGTGGTTGAAGATGACACTGATAAAGACTTTAGAATTTAAAAAAAATTAAATTTATTCTCTTCTTTAAACTAAGTACATCTTTGTTACTTTTTATGTCTTTTAATGTTTAATATTTTGAAGGTATAATTTAATTTTAAGATAATTAATTTTTAAATGTATGAAACAGAAATTAACAATGACTTTATTAGTGTTGTTTATCATCGCTGGTTTAGTCTTTGTGACTACCTATTTAATCAAAGACAGTGTTGAAAATATCAATGAAGGTGAAAATAGGGAGGATTTAATTAACTTTGAGACTACTGGTAATGTGGTTAAAGATGGTAGTACTTGGTCTGTTGTGTATGAGGAACCAGGAGCTCCCGCCTTGAAAGAAAAACTAGTTTTTGATGAACAATCCGTATGTCTTAAAGAAGGTGTTTGTAGGCCAGTATATTGGCAAATAGGGGACAGGGTAGAGGTTGTTGGTATTAAAGGTGATGAAGGAATACTAGTATATAATTTTAAGGTAGTTGAATTAGAAAAAGAAGTAGAAGTAGATATGGATATTGAGACTTGTCAGGAAAGAGGAGGGGTAGTAATGTATCCAGATTGTGAGGGATGTGATCCATATTGTAGTTTTGATAACAAGGAAGAAACAAATGAATTAACTCCTAATCAAGAACAAGATAGATTATGTGTCGATAATTGTGGAAATGGAATTTGTGAGGAAATAGTTTGTATGGGTGAAGGTTGTCCATGTCCAGAAACAGCAGAGTCTTGTCCTGAAGATTGTGCGTAGCTAATAAAAACTGGAATAAGAAAAAGAAAAAAATTTAGAATAACAGCTATTTTAAAAATAGCTGTTATTTTTGATCATTAAACCATATGTATTTATGACTTACCTATTATTTTATATTTAACTGATTTATTGCTATACTAATAAAATAATTAAATAGTAGAAAAAATAATGAAAAAAAGGGAGGTTAAAAAATATAAAGAAGAAAGTGCTGGTAGTTTAATGACCGCTAGAGTGCCTTTAGCTTATCCAGAAAACACTATTGAAGAGGTAGGGGAAAGGTTAATTTCTGAGACTAAGAATTTTTCTTCAATTAATTATATTTATGTAGTTAGTGAAGAAAGAAAGCTTTTGGGAGTGATATCGGTTAAGGAATTATTTATTAAAACTAAGAAAAAGAAAATAGAAGACATAATGATAAAAGACCTTATTTCTGTTAATCCTGATGATGATCAAGAGAAAGCCGCTATGTTGTCTTTAAAATATAATATTAAACAAATTCCAGTTGTAGATGAAAATTTTAAATTTCAAGGTGCGGTTTTAAGTGATTTAATAGTTGATATTATTTATGAAGAGTTCCAAGAAGATATTTCTAAGTTAGCCGGTTTACAGCCTAGAAAGCATAAAGAAGATAAGCTACCTAGTGCATTTCAGTCATTTAAAAGAAGACTACCTTGGCTTTTAATTGGTTTAGTCGGTGGTCTTTTTGCTGCTAAGTTAATTTCTTCATTTGAATCTACTTTGTTACAAAATATAGTATTAGCGGCTTTTATTCCCCTTATTACTTATATTGCTAGTGCTATTCAAAATCAAACTTCAGTTTTTATTATTAGAGATTTAGCGCTGAATAAAAAACTTAAGTTTGTTTCCTATGGACTTAAACA
>JAQICS010000026.1 GCA_027858435.1 Patescibacteria group bacterium
TCTAGCTTTAGCTTGAGCAGAATTTAAGGCAATAATTGAAAGAGTTGCAAGTAAACCAATAATGGCGATTACAACTAAGAGTTCAATTAAGGTAAAACCTTTTTTGTTGATTTTCATAATTTTTTCTTGTTATTTGAACCGTTAAATATATGGTTCACTTTTTAATTTTTAATTATATTTTGATTATAGCATTTTAAAAAATAGTGGGCAAGATATTAAAACTGACTAGCTAAGTTGTACATCGGAAGAAGAACAGCCGCTACCATAATACCTACACCAACACCCATAATAACCATAATAATTGGCTCCATTAATTTTCCTAAATTATTTAACATGTTGTCACTTTCACGAGTATAAAAATCATTTATCTTATCCAGTACTGAATCTATCTTACCAGTTCTCTCACCAACAGCAATCATTTGTGGTACCATTTTTGGCATATAATCACTTTTTTCAAACTCTTCGGAAAAGGAATTACCATCATTAATTGATTCCAAGGTATCTAAGATTAATTCTTTATATATTATATTTCCAACAACCTCAGCTACAATTTCTAAACTTTTAGTTATTGTTACACCACCTTTTAAAAGAGTTGAAAGAGAGCGAGAAAAACGCATGATATATATATATTTAAATAGTTTTCCAAAAATTGGCATCTTTAATTTTAAAGTATCAAAAAAAAGTTTCCCCCCATAGGTTCTAGTGTAAGCTCTAATGCCAAAGAAAACTAGAACTAAAAATATTAAAATGCCAATAAAGTAATTTTTTAAAAAATTAGAAGTAGCAATTACAATTCTAGTTGAAAGTGGTAATTGGGCGCCAGTCTGAGTTAGAATTGAAGTAATGTTTGGGATAACATAGACCATTAATACTATACCAACAGCTACTAAACCAGCTACCACAAAAATTGGATAGATCATAGCTGTCTTAATCTTACTTGTGGTGTCATATGCTTTTTCCATTTCATCAGCAAGATAGTTTAATACATCATCTAACTTACCAGAAGTCTCACCTGATCTAACAATATTTACAAAGAAATTAGAAAAAACCTTAGGTTTTCTAGCCATTGAATCAGACAAAAAATCTCCACTATCTACCTCATAGGCAATTTCAGAAATTAAGTTTTTTAAAGTAATATTTTTAGTTTGTTCAACTAAAATCATTAAAGACTCAACTACTGGAACATTTGAAGATACCATAACTGAAAATTGTCTCGTAAAAATAACCATGTCTTTGGTTTTAACTGGAGAAATAAAGCGCAAAAATTTACCTTCCACACTATCAGTTATGTCATTGATTTTTTTTACTCTTATTTCTTTTTTTTGCAGTCTTAAAATAGCATCATTCTTTGAGTTTGCTACCACACTTCCCATGCTTTTTCTTCCGTTTTTGTTTTCCCCACTATATCTAAATATGGACATATTAAATAATTATTAATCTTCAATAACCCTTAGAACTTCTTCAAGAGTGGTTACTCCTTTTAGAACTTTAATCATTCCGTCTTGTTTAATAGAAATAAAGTCTTGATATTCTTTAACCACATCAATATTAATTTCTTCTTCATTGTTAATTGCGCTTTTTAAATCATCATTTATATCAATAACTTCTGAAATGGCTATACGATCAGAATAACCAGTTTCATCACAATATGAACAACCAACAGCCTTATATATTTCATGTTTTTCTATAATATCATCAACTGAATCAAGCCCATCAAACTCCTCTTTTAATACATTAAAAGGAGCTCTATCTAACTCGCTTTTTACCTCTTCTCTAGCTTCTTTTGTTAATTCAAGTGGTTTTTTGCAATGAACACATAATCTTCTAGTTAACCTTTGGGCTATCACTGTTTTAAGGGTTGATGATAGAAGAAAATGTTCTATTTTCATATCAATTAAACGAAAAATAGCTCCCAAAGCATTATTTGTATGAAGAGAGGAAAGAACTAAATGACCAGTTAAAGAAGCGTGGATTGATAGCTCAGCTGTTTCTTCATCACGAATTTCTCCCACCATAATAATGTCAGGATCTTGACGTAAAAGTGATCTTAGACCTGAGGCGAAAGAAAAACCAACCTTTGGTCTAACTTGCGACTGATTAACACCTTTAATCTCATACTCAATTGGATCTTCAAGGGTGGAAATATTTACTCCTTCTTGATTTAAAATTGTTAAAGCAGAGTATAGGGTGGTAGTTTTACCACTACCAGTTGGACCAGTAACTAAGAAAATTCCACCAGTTTTTTTAAGACCATTTCTTATTCTTCTTAGAGCGAGATTGTTAAAGCCTAGCTCTTCAAGTTCAGGAGCACCCTTAGCCGTATCCAAAATACGCATAACTACTTTTTCACTACCAATTAAAGGAAGAGTGGAAATACGAAAGTCAACTTCTCTATTATTTACAACCAGTCTTATACGTCCATCTTGAGGAATACGAGTTTCATCTAATTTTAATTTAGCTAAAACTTTAATACGAGAAACAATGGCGTTGTGAACATTTTTGGGAAGAGAAAGTGAAGTATGAAGTATACCGTCAATACGATATCTAACCCTACTTTGTTTAGCAAAAGGTTCAATATGAATATCTGAAGCTCGTGCTTCAACAGCGTGACGAATGATAACTGATACTATACGTGAAACGGGAGCACTGTTAATATCTTCTTTACTTAAATTCTCAGCCTCTTCATTTACTTCAACTAATTCTTCGCCATCCTCTCTAGCTCTTAGCTCAAGAGCTGATGAAATTTCTTCTTCAATCTTTTGATATTGTTTAAAAACTTTTTTAAAACTAGTTTCAGATATTAAGTAATACTCAACCTGTAGTTTTTCTCCAGATATTAAGAAAGTAACAGCCTCCATTGCTTTTAGGTTTGGTTCAACTAGTCCCATTTTTAAAACATTTTTTACCCTATCAAAACAAATTATTTTATATGTTTTAGAAACTTCTTCTGGTAAAAATTTTAAAATAGTATCTGGAACTTCTTCTTCAAGAAGGTTATAGTATGGAAGTTTATAATATTTAGCTTTTATTTTAGTTAATTTTTCTTCATTATCAACATCTTTTTCTATTAAATATCTACTAAGTGTTTTATTCTCTTTATTTGCCTTATTTAAAATAGTTTTAGCTTGACTGCTTTTAACTAAACCTTCTTCTACTAAAAGTTCTAATATTTCTCTATATTTTTTCTCATTATTTTTATTATACATGAAATCTAAATTTAATTTACTTCATTAACTTTAATACTCTCAAAAGGACGTGCTGTTCCAGTTATACAGTTTGTACTACTTAGACCACAGACGTCTTCAATATCAAAGTCTTTTACTTTATTTTCTAAACTATTCAATGTTTTATTATCCAACACCTCAAGATCTAAGGTATCGGAAACAGAAATTTCACTAACATATTCATTGGTATTAGTATCTGGTATATCTGATTTTTCATTTAAAACTACAAACAATTGTTGACGATACAAAACAATACCTAATCCGGAAAGAATAAGGATGATAATTAAAATGATAAGGATGAAATTAAAATTATTTTTCATAGTAATAGGTATATAATGTTAAACTAGCACTTGACTCTCCAGAAAAACTTAGACTAACAATATCAAATAATCTTAAATTATTTTCTAAAACTTTAAGAAGTCTTTTTACACCTGCATAGTCAAGATTTTGTATTTGTAAGTTAAGTTTTATAATACCAATTTTTGAGTTATTTTCTGCAACTAACATTGAATCTTCTTCGCCTAACTGCTCCTCTTCTTGGGATAAATCAGTCCAGTTAATAGAGTTTAGCGTCCAACCACCGTCGGTTATTATTTCCTCAAATTCACCAAATAGTGTTTCTGTTTGGTATTTTGAAGGAAGGACATCATTAAACTTATTTAAATCTTCAGCTGGAATTTTTCCGTGTAACTCATTTAAAATTCTAAGAGAATCAAGTTTTCTTTTTTGTTGAGCATATAACTTTTTCTGATCAGAAATATTAGTTTTAATTAAAATATTAGTATTACTATATTTTGGTAAAACAACAAAAAGATAACCAAAAAATCGTATAAATATTACAATGACAGCAATAATTAAGTTAAAATACTTGTTTAAAAAAGTATTTCTGGCATTTAAATTTTTTTGTTCTCTAGTTGCCATAATAATTATTTATTTAAAAAAATTGATTGCTCTACAGTGAAGCTTAGGGTAAAAGCAATGTGGGTATAGGAGGTTTCTACTTCTTCTCCTTCTTCATCTATACTAACTACAGTATTTTCTACTAAATTTGCACTAGCTATTTCTACATCTTTAATATATGAACTATCACTTAAAACCTTTGCTTGCCAAGAAACCTCAGCATAGCTTGGGGCAGTTGCTTGAAGACTATAATCTCCTGAAATATCACCAGAAAAACCTGAATATTTAACACTACTTAAAGTATTTTTTTCTAACCAAGTAAAAAAGTTAGAGAAGTATATATGATCTCCAAGTAATTTACTAAATACAAGTGACTTTTCTTTAAAAAGCAAGGCATTACTAGCTTTGTTGTTCATTAAAACTGTATCTTTCTTTAACACCTCAATTTGTTTTTCAATTTGCTCAGCTTTAGCTATTTCAATTTCCTCCCAGTAATCTAAAACTCTACTAATTTCATAGATAAACAAAGAAGTTAAAGCTATAACTATAAAGGCAATAGTTAAATGTTTACGCCAATTAAAAAATACTACAATTTCATCTTTTACAAGATTAACATCTAAAACCTCCGGATTTCTTAAATCAACCGGCTTTTTAAAAGATGTAGATTTTTTTCTTTTTATTTCTTCATCATCCTTTTCTACCTTCTTTTCTTTTTCATCACTCTCCTCTTTATTCTCCTTTTTCTTTCCTTGATCTTTATTTTCTTGATTTATTTCTTCCCTGACCTCTGTTTCCTTCTCTTCTTTTTCTTTTTCCTCTTTTTTATTCTGTTTTTTAAATTTATCTAAAAACATTTTTAAAATTTAAATATATTTATTTTATTTCATCTCTCTCATTGCTAGCCCAATTGCTACTGCTAATTTTGGACCAACATTTTCTAAAACTGGTTCAAGTTCTTGTGGGTATCTAATTCTAGCAAAAGGGTCACCAATTAAAACTCTTAAATCTAATTCTTTAGTTAAATGTTCTGGTAATCCTGCTAAAAGTGCTCCACCTCCTGATAGAATAACTTTTTCTACTGACTCAGTATTATGAGTAGAGAAAAATTCTAACATGTATTTAATTTCTGTAATTATTGGCTCAATTGTTTTAGCAATAAGTGGAGGTAAATCTTCTTGTTTTTCATTTTCTTTTCCTTCTTCTCTGTCTCTTTGAGCAGAGGTTAAATCAACTTTAAATTGTTCAGCTTGTACATATGTTAATCCCATTTGCTCAGATAATGCTTTAGTGATAGTAGATGAGCAAACTCCAAGTGATCTATTTAAGACAGGAACACTTTCTTTAACAATAGATATGTCAGTACTGTTTGCTCCAATTTCTACAATCATTACTGTTGATTTATCATTTCCTACTAGAGATCTAATTAAAGAAAAGGTTTCAGTTTCTAAACTTAAAAGTGAAAGCTTAGCTGCTTTAAAAATATCAACGTAACGACGAACAAGTTTTTTAGGAGAACCAGTTAAGAAAACTCTCATATTTCCCTTACTAGGTATTTTTCCATTTTCATCAGGTATTACTCGCCAGTCAATTGTCATTTCATCCATTGGAAGAGGTATAACTTTTTTAGCTTCCTCAGCTACTGCTAATGATAGATTTTTTTTGCCTAAACTATTTACATTAATAATTGAAGAGAATACTGAAAAAGTTGGTAAAGAAACAATTGCTTTTTCACTGGTTATTCCTGCATCAAATCTTACCTTGTTTATCGCTTTAGCTAAATAATTTACATCCTCTATTTTAGTAAAATTAACTTCACTAACATTTTCAGAAAAGGCGTAGTTTGAAAGATATATTTGTTTTTTTCTTTTTTTAAGTTCAACCATTTTAAGAGACGAGTCTCCTATATCAATTCCTAAAAAATAATCATTTTGCTTATTTGAAAAAAGTCCCATATTTTTTTAAAGACATTCTTAATTTATTTTTATTTAAAGAAACAATCCTTCTCTTCCTTTTCAATTGTCTTACTTTAATATATAATAATTATACAATATCTAAAAACTTTAAACAAGCATATTATGAATTTCTTTAAAAAAAATAAGAAAATATTTTTAATCATTGCCTTTATTGCCTTTGTGGTTTTAATTGCTTATTTTATTTGGTTATTATTTTTTAAATCGAGTGAACCAGGTATAACACCTGAGGAAGGTGGCGAGGAAGTTGCCGGAGGATTACCTGGCGCCACTACTGGCTCTCCAAATATTATTGAAGGAGGAGAAGAGGGTGGCGAAGGAGGAGAAGAAGAGGAAGGTTTTCCAAATATAGGACCTAATATGACAGAGATTAAAAGAACTGACTTTATCGCTGGTGGTAGTCTAACTAAAACAGAACAAGTTACAGATAGTAATACAAAAGGACTGACTTCCACTAACTCAGGTAATGTTCAATATTACAATGAAGATGATAATCTATTCTATAGAATAAACTCTGATGGTGAAGTTGAAAAATTAAGCGATAAAAATTTTTTTAACGTTGATGAGGTGACTTGGTCTTCAGCTGGTGATAAAGCAGTGCTTGAATATCCAGATGGAAGAAAAATAATGTATAACTTTGAAACAGAAAAACAAGTTACTCTTCAATCACATTGGCATGACTTCTCTTTTTCACCAACTGGTGATAGTTTAGTTTCTAAAAGTATAGGACTTGATCCAGAGAATCGCTGGCTAGTTGTTTCAAATGATGATGGGTCAAATGCTAAAGCAGTTGAGCAAATTGGTGAAAATGCTGACAAAGTATATGACGTCTGGTCACCTAATAATCAAGTTATCGCTCTTTATGCTAAGGGTAAGGATTTTGATAGACAAGAGTTATACTTTGTTGGTCAAAATGATGAAAACTTTTATTCCACCACAATTGAAGGAAGAGGCTTTGAACCAAAATGGTCTAAAGAAGGTGATACTCTTTTATACAGTGTCTATAACTCAAAAGATGATATGAATCCTCGTCTTTGGGTGGTAGGTGGTAGTCCTGACAATATTGGACAAGGAAGAACAGATTTAGCTCTTAAAACTTGGGCTTCTAAATGTAGTTTTGCAAATAATAATGAGATATATTGTGCTGTTCCAAACGACCTACCAGAAGGAGCTGGACTTTTCCCAGAATTAGCTGATGAAAGTGAAGATAGTCTATATAGAATTGACTTACAAAATAATACTAAAGAAATAATTGCTGTTCCCGAAAATGCTCATAATGTTTCAGATATTGTGGTACCAGAAAACGAATCAGCAATATATTTTACTGACAAAACTGATGGCTCACTTTATAAGATTAATTTGAAATAGGAAAGTAATTTAAAATTAATTTTTATTATAATTAATTAAACAAATTATATAAACTAGAGACCAAGAGTCCGTTTAAAACGGGCTCTTTTTTTATCCATATGTTTCTTAAAAAGATATACAATTTTTTTCTCCATCTTCTCTTTCCTGTTAATTGTCTAATATGTAACTTCCCGGGAAGTTATTTTTGCAATAAGTGTTTTAAAAAAATTAAAATACTCAACTTAAAACATAAAAATACTAAATATTTAGATGGAATATATATTGCTAGCTCATATCAAAATAAAGTATTAAAAGAATTAATTATTTCTTTTAAATATAAATATATAATTAGTATTGGAGTTAAGCTAGGAAGTTTTTTAAGCTTTTTCTTTAACGCTAAGTTAATGAATCTATATTTTTCTAATAGAAAACTATACCAAACCCTGATAAATAGTTATCTAACATATATTCCTAGCAAAAATACTAACAAAAGAAAAAGAGGTTTTTGCCAAAGTGAAATATTAATGAATCAAGTTGTTGTTAATTGTAATTTAAAATATTTAAATACTTTAAAAGTACGATCTAAAAGAAAAAGACAAGCTAGTTTGAATAAAAAACAAAGAATTAAAAATATTAATAATAGTTTTAAAATTAAAAATAGAAAAACTATTAATATTATTAAATCAAAAGATATAATAATTGTAGATGATGTTATAACAACAGGTTCTACGATAAATGAGGCAGCTAAAACCTTAAAAGAAGCAGGAGCAAGAAAAGTATATGGCTTAGTTTTAGTTAAAAATAATTAAATTATTTTAATTAAATAATTAAACTTATTTTTCACTTTCTAAAATCATTTTTAATTGAATTATTGTTTCCTTTTTTAACATAGCTTTCACCCAATCCTTTTTAGAATCAGATATTAAATCACCCAAACCATCTAAAATATAATGGTCATTCATTTTCTCTAATTTATTAATACATTTAGCTAAAAAAGTTAAAAACTTCATACCTGATCTTTCTTCTACAATATTCTTATTAATAGCCCATCCATTTTTAGCAAAAAAATGTACATCATATATATCTCGATTGGCCCTACCTATTCTTTCATACATCGCCATTAATTTATGGGCAAACATATCCTCTTTATTCATAACCCTCATAGAAACTCCAAATAGATCTCTAATTTTATAGTTTGAATTAAACTTTCTAGTATTAATTTCTATTTTTATATTTTGAGCTTTTTCTTGATAAGAAGCAATAAACAACAAAGTAAACCTTTTTTTCTCATTTTCTTTTATTTCTCCATAATTTTTTATTATTTTTTCTAAC
>JAQICS010000044.1 GCA_027858435.1 Patescibacteria group bacterium
ATTTTTTCTTTAGATCATTAATTCTTTTTTTATAATCAATATTTGGCATAATATTTAAACGTGAATTTATATTTAAATTATAACAAATTCACTCATAAATGTCAATTATCCGTGAATTAACTTTAAAATATATACAAATTCACGGATTATTTTGTTTACTCAGATAAACCCCTCTTTTTTTTCTAGCTTATCTTTAATTTTTAATAACTCTAAAAGCAAGCATTTTTGTTTGTTTTTGGAGTTATAAAAATCTATAGTTCTATTTTAATAATTTTTAAATTATTATTCATAGTAATTATTTATATATAAAAAACCTTTAAACATTAATAATAAGTCTTTTAGAATAATATTAATCTTTTGTATATTATATAAGTAATTATGTGTGATTATAAGTGATTAATTTATTAATATTTTTCTAAATAATAAAGAAAACTTGTTAAATGATATAAAAAAAAACAGCATATAAACTTAACTTATAAACGCTGTTTATTCTATCCTTATTTGTTTACTCAATAATTTAAAATTACTTACTATAATTTTTTAATTCGCTAAGCCCTCCATGTCTATTTATTAGTTCTAAATGATCTTCAATAGCTTTATCTGTGGCCTGTTTAACAACCTTAAATCTCTCTGACTTACTTAAACCGAAAAAACTTGTTTTATTTTTTATTTTTTTCATATATTAACTCGTTTAATTTTTTATAATCATACTTCTCTTTTAATTCTTTTTTACAAATTTAAAATATTTATCGTTTAAATCACTCATGCGTCAATAATACCAAAAATCAACAGTATTTTCAACTGTTGATTTTAAATTCTGAAAAATATTTTTTTCTTAACGTTTACTCCATTGTGGGGCTTTTCTAGCTTTTCTAAGACCTGGTTTCTTTCTTTCAACTTGACGTGGATCACGAGTTAAGAATCCATTAGCCTTTAAAGCTTCTTTTGATTCTGGATCATATGCTAATAGGGTACGAGCGATACCTAGACGAACAGCAATTAATTGTCCTTTCTTGCCTCCTCCTTTAGTTATAATAGAAAAATTAAAATCTCTGTTATGACCAGTTACTTTTAAAGGTTGGGTAACAGAACTAATATCTTCACCGGGAAAATATTCAGTCGCTTTCTTATCGTTAATAACGATAATTCCCTTTCCTCCTTCAAAGAGTCTAACTTGAGCTACAGATGTTTTACGTCTACCAACTGCTTTAATGTATTTACCAGTAAAGTCCGCTTTTTCATTAATGTTTACTTCTTTTTCTTCCTGAATATCGTCAGTAGTTGTTTCTTTTTCATCTTCTAAAATATCTTTATTTTTTTCCATATTATTTAATAATTAATCTTTTCAGCATACCATTTCTAAGTTTTGTATTTGGTAGCATTTCTCTAACTGCTCTATATAGAACATCACCAGGATTTTTAGAAAAAATCTCGCCCATGTTTCTGGTTTTTAAACCACCAATATAACCAGAGTAATGGTGATATTGTTTTTGATCAAGTTTTTTTCCAGTAAATGAGGCTTTAGAAATATTTGCCACTTCAACAATGTCACCTAAATCAAGGTGTGGTTGATATTCTGGTTTATTTTTACCACGTAAAATTAAAGCGATATTTGTCGCTATACGACCAATAGCTTTATCAGTAGCGTCAACTTTATGTAATTTTCTTTCAATGTTTTTCATATAATTATACTAATTCAATGATTGCCATATCAGCACCATCACCAGCTCTTTTATCCAACTTAGTTATACGAGTATAACCACCTTGTCTATCTTTATAGCGTTGGCCAAGAACGTCCATGGCTTTTTTAACAGCATTTTTTTGTAATAAAACTTTTATTAATCCTCGACGTGCAGATAAAGTTCCTTCTTTTGAAGAAGTAATCATTTTTTCAACAAGAGGTCTAACCGCTTTGGCTTTTGCTTTTGTTGTCTTTACTTTTTCATAAATTAAAATACTTGAAGCCAAGTTACGTAACATTAACTCACGTGGCCCCTTCTCTCTTCCTAAAATTTTATTTTTATTTCTATGTCGCATATCTGTTCTTTTTCCGAATTATCGGCAATTATATGATTTATTTTTTAGCTTTTGTTTTCTTTTCTTTCTTTTCTTTTTTGTCTTCTTTTTTATCTTCTTTTTTGTCTTCTTTCTCCTTTTTCTCTTCTTTAACTTCTTCCTTTTCTTCTTTATCTTCCTCTACTTCTTCTTTGTTTTCTTCAATTTCAAGTGGTGTTTCAGAATTTGGAGTTAGAGCACTAAATTGAGCTACTAAAATATCAACCGCTTTATAGAAGGCTTCTTCTGGATTAACAGTTCCATCAGTTTTAATTTGTAAATTTAGCTTATCCCAATTAGTCATTTTACCAACACGAGTGTTTTCAACTTCAATAGAAACTAAGGTAACTGGAGAATAGATAGAATCAAGTTCAATGAAACCAATTTCTCTGTTCTTATTCTTTGTTCCTTCAGCTAGTCTATAGCCAAGCCCTGGTCTAACAAAGATTTCCATTTCTAGATCTCCGCTAGCTTCAGTAATTTCTGCTAAATATAGGTCAGGATTCATTATTTCAACATCAGAATTCTTTACAATATCTTGAGCTGTTACTTTTTTCTTACCTTTAACCTTTAATTCAAGTTTAACTTCTTCTTCAGAATATGTTTTCACTCTTAATTGTTTAATGTTTAAAACCATTTCCAATACATCTTCTTTAATTTTTGGAATTGACATAAACTCGTGGCTTGCTCCTTTTATTTTTACACCAACAACAGCAGCTCCCGGAAGTGATGACAAAAGAACACGTCTTAAAGAGTTACCAAGTGTCATTCCGTAACCTGGAAATAATGGTTCAATAGTAACGATTCCTTCGTTCTCTACTTCACCTTCATTGTAAGTAATTTTTTTTGCTAAAGCGATATTTTGCATAGTTTTGAGATAAAAGCGAATAATTACTCGCTATTTATATTTATTATTTTGAGTAATACTCAATAATTACTTGAGCGTTAATATCTTGTGGTAATTCAGATTCCTTTGGTTCGTGTAATACTTTAGCGCTTAGTTCTTTTTCATTGAAACTTAACCAACTAGGTAGATCATTCTTTTTTAATTTTTCAGCGATATTATTTCTAAAATATGGTGATTTTTGACTTTTTGGTTTAACTTTTATTTCATCTCCTTCTTTAACAACCATTGAAGCAATAGAAGCTTTCTTACCATTTAAAGTGAAATGAGCGTGATTTACTAGTTGTCTAGCTTGAGCTCTTGATGAACCAAGTCCTAAACGGTAAATAACGTTATCCATTCTCATTTCTAAAGCTCTAAAGAAATTATGTCCGGAATCGCCAGGTTTCTTAGAAGCTTTTACAAAGGTTAAACGAAATTGTTTTTCCTTTAAACCATATAATTTTTTAGCTTTTTGTTTTTCAGCTAATTGTAAACCGTAATCACTTAAACGTTTTTTCTTTTTTGGTCCATGAATGCCAGGAGCGTAATTTCTCTTAACCATAGCACAGTTAGGACCATAACATCTTTCTCCTTTAAGAAAAAGTTTTTCGCCTAAACGTCTGCATTGTTTACATTTATTGTCAATATTTCTTCCCATATTATTCTTTCGGAATTAATTATTAAATCTTATACTCTTCTTGGTTTCTTTGGTCGACAACCATTATGAGGTACAGCTGTTTTATCTTTAATTAAAACTACATTTAAACCATTAGCATTTAAAGCACGAATAGCTGATTCTCTACCTGTTCCAACACCTTTAACAAAAACAGAAACTTCTTCTAATCCATACTCTTCTTTTGCTTTAGTTACTGCAATTTTAGTAATAATTTGCGCAGCATATGGTGTAGCTTTTTTAGCACCTTTAAAACCGGCTAAACCAGCTGAAGCCCAAGAAATAACATCACCATTTTCATCAGTTAAGGTTACAACGGTGTTATTATAGGTTGCTTGAATATGAGCTGAACCTGATCTAACTGTTCTAGAAGCTTTTTTCTTTTTCTTCTTAACCATTTTCTTCTTGGCACGAGCTGCTTTATTCTTTTCCAGTTTCTCTTTAATTTCTTCTGGAAGTTCGTCATCACTACTTGTGTCAAATGAAAATGATTCAGCTTCTTCTTTTTCCTCTGGTTTTGCTTCTTCAGATTTAGCTTCTTTATTTTCAGATTTAGCTTCTTTCTTATTTTCATCTTTAGATGATTCTTCTGCTAAAGTTTTTTTAGTTGTTTCATCTTTTACTTCTTCGGACATATTTTAATCTTTATAATAAATTCGCAATTGCGATATTTAAATTAATTATGTAAATACTTATCTATATTCTTAGGTCTTTTGTAATCCAGCTTTTGATTTACCGCTACCAATAGTTTGTTTCTTATTCCCTCTAACTGTTCTACTATTAGTTTTAGTTCTTTGACCTCTAGCTGGTAAATGCTTTGCATGACGAATACCACGATAACAGTTAATTTCCTTTAATCGTTTAATATTGCTTTGAATCTCACGTCGAAGATCACCTTCAACTGTATTCTTTTTCTCAATTATTTCACGAAGAAGATTAGCTTCTTTTTCGTCTAAATCTTTAACTCTTTTATTTTTGTCTACTTTTGCTTCTACTAAAACTTTTCTAGATTTAGTGTCACCTATTCCGTAGATATAAGTTAAAGCTACTTCTACTCTTTTGTCGTTTGGGATATTTACACCCGCTATTCTTAGTGCCATAGATATTAAAAAATTATGGTTAATTAACCTTGACGTTGTTTATGTTTAGGATTTTTGCAGATGACATGGACCCGACCTTCTCGTCTAACCACCTTACAATCCTTGCAAATTTTTTTCACACTGGATCTTACTTTCATACAAGATTTATCTAATAAATTATAAATACTTAAATCAATTATCTATCTAAAGACGATAAGTGATCCGTCCTTTGCTTAAATCATAAGGACTGATTTGAACTTTCACTTTATCTCCTGGTAGAAGACGAATTTTATTCATTCGCATTTTTCCAGAAAGATGGGCTAAAATTTCATGACCATTCTCAAGGGCGACCTTAAAACTGGCCGCTGGCATAAGTTCTAGGACTTCTCCTTGTAGCTCAATAAAATCTTTAGCATTTAAAGTGTCAGCCGCATTGTTTTTTTGTTTTTTTTCTTTTGACATTAACACAAAAAATCTGATAAAAGCACTAATGCTTTACCAAAATTCTTTTTAATATTGATTAATTATTTTTCAATAATAATTCTATAACCCAATTATAAATACAAGTTTGTGTTTTGTCAATAGCTAGGTTCAAATTATTCTAAAATTGCTTTAATTCTCCTTACTCCTGCTGATGAAGAACCTTCTTTCTTTATCTTAAAGTGCCCTAAATCACTGGTTTTATTCACATGTGGACCACCACAAATCTCTTTTGAAAAAATTTCACAATAATCATCACCTTCTTTTTTAAGTGAGCAAACTGAATATACTTTTACTCTTTCTTCATATTTTGAATCAAAAACTCCCATTGCTCCTTCAGATTTAGCTTCTTCTAAATTCTTTTCCTCACAAATTATTTGATAATCTTT
>JAQICS010000054.1 GCA_027858435.1 Patescibacteria group bacterium
TAATTATTCAATTTTAATTATTTTAAATTTCTTATTTTTATTATTAATGAGCACTTCAATTTGCTCATTATTTTTTTTATTAAGCAGCGCACTTCCTAAAGGGGAAGTATGGGAGATTATGTTTTTAAAAGGATCACTTTCACTTGAGCCTAAAATGGTATAGCTTTTCTCCTTATTATCCTCATTTAAAACAGTTACTTTGTTTCCAATGTTTACAATCTCATTTCCTATAATTTCAATAATTTCTGCCTTATTTAAAAGATTTTGTAGTTCATCAATTCTTCTATTTAAACCTCTCAGCCTTCCTTTGGCTAATTGATATCCAGCGTTTTCTGAAAAGTCGCCCATTTCTGCTAATCTTTTAACTTCTGTTGCTTCTTTAGGTCTTTTAATTTTTTTCCAAAAATAAAGCTTTGAGCTAAGCTCATCATATTTTTCTTGTGTCATTTTAGGATCACTAAGTGGTGGTTTTGGTCCACTTCCTTTTCTAATTGGTAGTCTCATATATCAGTTATTATTATTAATTTATCATAGTACATTTAAGATATTTTAAAAAGCTTTTAAATCTTTTCATATATTTGATTATAATGTATAATATAAATAACGGGTAAAATACCTAAATTTTTATTAATTAAATTCATTAAATACGTTTATGTTAAAGTTGTTATCAATCAGAAATTATTTTAATAAACATTCTAATAATAAGAAGAAATTTTTATTAACCACTTTTTCTGTGTTAGCAGTAGGTGCGTTTTTTTATGTAGGCTATGTTTTAGCAGCCCCAACTATTACTTTAAATAGCACTCCTAATTCAGTTTCACACGATGTACCAGTAACTATAGCTTCATCTACAGCTGATGTTGGTAAAACAATTGATTCAGCGCGGTTTGAAATTTATGAAGTAGGAAGTACACCAACGGGATCTGGAAATCAGTGTACAGCTCAAATTGGAACCCCATTTTTTCAAAATTATGTTGAGTTTAAGTGTGAACCAGCTAGTATTAGCGATGGTGAATATATAATGAGAATTACAGTTTCGGATAATGATTCGGTTGAGGTTTTTGAAGACACACCTTCATTTATTGTTGACAGAGGAAATCCTAGTGTAGATTATGACCCATTACCAAATACACCTAATCCTATCGATTATAATGACCCAGTATTTACCGGAACAGCAACAGACTCTATGACAAAAATAACAGAGGTTCAATTTGCTTGGCTTTTAGCTTCTTCATCTGATCCAACAGCAGAGCCGTCATCATGGACTTCATGTGGTGGAACATATGATGACTACACCGTATCTTTTACTTGTGATCCTACTCATGTTTTTGACGATAGCATAAAAGGTGATCAATATAAAATGTACATTCAGGCGATAGATGAAGCAGGGAATGTTTCAAGTTACACAAATACTTATAACTTTACAGTTGATACAGTGGATCCAATAGATTTAGCAATTACTTATCCAGTTGGTGGCGAAACTCTTTATGCTGGAAGGTTTTATGATATTACCTGGGTTAGGCCTCAGGATAACTATGAGCTTGATTCAAATCCAATAACAATTGAATATTCTGATAATGATTTTGTTGATACAGTTACTATTGTTGATAACCATTTACCAAGTGGCCCTTATCCTTGGGATATACCCGATAATTATGATACTACTACTGCTAAAATAAGACTTACAGCAGTTGATTTAGCAACTAACGAAATAGTTTCTACTTCTACTAATTTTACAATCGTGCCGTATTCAGCGCCTAATGTAAATATTGTAGAAATAACAACTCCAGCTAATGATGCTACTGACGTTTCTCCTTTAACGATTAATGCTACTGCTTCTGATCCAGAAAACATAGCTAGCGCTCAATATAGTTTAGATGGAGGAAGTTATACTAGTTGTACTGCTCAAGATGGGGCTTTTGATGAAACATCAGAAACTTTAGTTTGTGGGGGTTTTACTCTATCTTCTCAAGGCAATCACACAATCAGAGTTAGAGCCTATGATGATTTAGGAGATGTGGGTAGCGATATTTATACTTTTACATATGATACAAGCGCCCCTAGTGTTAATGCGGGAACATTGGGTACAATTAATTTAGCAACAAGACCAGGCGCGACAGCATCCGATGCTTATACTAGCATTGATTCAACTTCATGGTCTTTTGTTTCTGGTCCTGGAAATATTATTTTTAGTGATGCTAGTACAACTAATCCTTATATATCAGCAGACACATATTCAGCTAACACATATACAGCCAGATTAACCGCTTGTGATATAGTGGGTAATTGTGCTTCAGATACAGTTGACTTTATTTGGACAGATCAACCCATTCCAGAAAACTTTAATATAGTTGAGCCAAGTGGAGGAGAAAGGTTAAGCGGTAATGTAACTTATGGAGAAAATTTTGTAATTGAGTGGACTAGTCCAGGAGGAGATGCTTTAGATAATTTTGATATAGAATATTCATTAGATGATGGAACTAGTTGGAATAATGTGGTTTCAGATTTAGCTAGTACCGCCACTACCTATAATTGGTCTATTCCAAATGATAATTCAGAAAATGTAAGAATCAGAGTTATAGCTCAAGATAATACTAATTCTGCTCTTTTAACTGAAACTTCAAATTTATTTACCATAGATTCAACATTACCAAGTCCTAATGCTGGTGATTTACCAAGTGATGGAGAAGATCCTGATATAATAAGCACTGCAACCACGTCAGGAGCTACTGCTACTGATAATTTTGACACAGACACCCAATTAACCTATCAATGGTCAGTTGTATCTAGTCCAGGTGGAGCAGATGTAGATTTTTCTGGTAGTTTAAATACTTCAACTGATTTAGATCCTGCTATTTCTGGTACAGTTACTGGTTCATATACGGTTAGATTAGAAGCTACTGATAGGGCTGGAAATATTGCCACCTCTGATGTTGAATTTAACTGGGACGGTTATCCACCAGACTTTTCAATAATTTATCCAACTGGTGGAGAGTTTTTCGCAGGTGGTGATAATATTGCAATTGAATGGGCTGAATCATCTTCTGCGGTTGAATATGATATATATTATAGTGATGATAATTGGATTAGCTCTTCATCTATTTTTTTAGGAACCACTGGTTCAACAACAGGATCTAATTTATACTATGACTGGACAGCACCATTAATTGATAGTGAAACAGTTGAAGTGAGAGTGGTTGGTATTGATAGTTATGGAAATGAAGGAACTGTTACTTCTAATACTTTTGGAATTGATTCAACTGATCCAATTGTTGATGCTGGAACTTTTTATAATGTAGTTCTTGGTCCAACTCAACCAGGAGCTAGTTCGTCTGATGTATGGTCAGGAATAGAGACATATTCTTGGACACAAGATTCAGGACCTGGTACCCTAGAATTTACAGACGGGGCTGGAAATCCAGCCGCTGATACTGAAAATCCTCATATTTATGCAGATACTCCAGGTGTATATGTAGCTCGTTTAACAGTAACTGATTTTGCTGGAAATAGTGCTTATGACACCGTAGCTTTAATTACTAACACTAATCCACCAACAGCAGTAATTACATCTCCAGGAAAGGATGTGCATTGGAAAGGTGATACAACTAAAAATATACAATGGGATTTAAATACTGATCCTGGTAATTTAACCGACTTTAATATAGATTACTCAATTGATGGAGGTTCAACTTGGCAACCAGCATCTTCAACTATGCCAACCGTTGCTTCTACATCTAGGTTATTAGAATGGTCTGTGCCAATGGAAAATTCCAGTTCTTCAGTGATGAGAGTTATTACTTACAATACTGATGGTCACACAGCAACTGCTACTCAAGAATTTGTTATTGATTCTGAAGCTCCTGTTATAACACCAGGAATAATATCTTCTTCTACTGAAGCTACTACTACCGGTACAGTCATTGTTGATAATATTGATTCTCAAAGTGAGGTTTCATATCTTTGGTCTGTTTTTAGTACACCAACAGATGGTCAAATGGTTTTTTCACCAAGCCACATTGTAATGGATCCAGAAATAACTGGAACAGTAACTGGTGAGTATATTATTCAAGTAATTGCTCAAGATCAGGCTGGTAATTTATCGACTGCTTCTATAGGTGATGATGGTTATATTTATTGGGATGGTGACCCTGGTGTTATTACTATTACAAATCCAACTAGTAGTGTTATTACCCCCGGAGGAGTAGATTATACAATTGAATGGTACATGGAAGATCCAGGAGATTTAACTACGACTACTGTTGAATATAGTCTTGATAGTGTTAACTGGAATACAATCGCTACTGATTTAGCTTCAGATACTAGACAACAATTGTGGTCAATAGATGAAGGGTTAAATTCAACTAGTAGTGTTGTTAGAGTAACGGCTTATGATGTTGATGGTAATAGTTCAAGTGGAACTTCCGCTAATTTTACAATAGACTCCACTCCTCCAACAGTAGACACAGGCACAATGCCAAGTCCAATTAGTACCGCTAGTTCTTCAGAGGGAGTTACTACTATTGATAATTTTGATAGTCTAGAATATTTAACTAATGAATGGACTATGTCATCACTTCCATACCCAGAAGCCGTTCTAACATTTGCTAGTAGCACCTCTTTGGATAATGAGTTTTCTGGTGATATGTCTGGTTGGTATGAAGCACTTCTTAGTTCAACAGATAGGGCTGGTAATACTGGAACAAGTAGCTTATCTTTTTATTGGACAAGTGAATACGATCCATATATTACATATCCAACTGAAGGAGTTCATTTACCAGGTGGAGAAACAAGTACCGCTACTTGGGATTTAATTAACTCAGGTGATTTAGAAGATATTGAAGCTCATTACTCAATTGACAATGGTTTAAATTGGGTTTTAGTTGATGCTGATATTGCTAGTACCTCACGTGAAATTGATTGGCAAGTTCCAGATAGTACTAATTCAACTACTAGTTTATTTAGAATATATACAGTTGATAATTCAGGAAGACATGCAACTGCTACTAGTCAATTGTTTACAATTGACTCTGATGATCCTTATGTTGAGGCTGGTTCTTATTCTGATTATGTTAACAGTGCAACTGCACCTGTTGCTTCTACCACTGATAATTTAACAGACTTAGAAGATCTGACAATTAGTTGGACAAAGGTTAGTGGAGTTGGTGATATTAATTTTAGTGACAGTTCAGCTATTAATCCACAAATATCCGCTACTCGTAATGACAATTATGTTGCTCGTTTAACTGTTACTGATATAGCAGGAAATTCAGGAACAGATACAGTATCTTTTGAAAGAAAAATTAGCAGTGGTGGAGGAGGTGGAGGAACTACATATTGTTCATCGGTTGAATATGGTGCCTGGGAAGATTGCGTAGATGGACTTCAACATAGAGAGATAATAGAATATGATCCAGCTTTCTGTAGTCCAACTAGTGCACAATTAGCTGCTGAGGAAAGATCTTGTACAGCTTTAGAAACTTGCGCGTCAGTAACTTATTCAGATTGGGGAGACTGTGTAAATGGTTATCAAACTAGAATAGTAATTAATAGAGAACCAGATCAATGTGTTCTATCAGAAGCTCAAGATGCTTCGCTTACAACAACTTGCGGAGATCCTGAAACAACTGAAGGAGATGATCCAAATCAAGTCATGGAAGATGCTAGAGCTCAGTTTACCGGTGAAGATCCAGCTTTAGTTGAAAGACTAATGGGGCAAATATTAATTCAAGTTGAGGATTTGGGAAGAGCTTGGTATGTAAATGTTGATGATGGTGCTAGATATTATTTAGGAAGACCACGTAATGCCTTTACAGTTATGAGTATGTTGGGTAAAGGTATTACCAATGAAGTATTAAAGAAATTACCTATTGGACTCCTTGATCCAGAATTAAGCAATGACACTGATTCAGATGGCGACGGTTTGACTGATAGATTAGAGGAGGGAATTGAAACAGATTTCTTTAGCTCAGATACAGATGGTGATGGATTCTCAGATTATGAAGAGGTGGTAAATGGTTATGATCCATTAAACGCTAATGCTACTAAATCAATTGTTGATAACAATCTTTTACAAAAAAATCTTGGACAAATCTTTATCCAAGTTGAAACTAATGGTGAAGCTTGGTATGTAGAACCAAAAACAGAAAAGAGATACTATCTTGGTCGTCCTCTTGAAGCTTTCAATGTGATGAGACAATTTGGTATCGGTATTACAAATGAGAATATAAATAAAATACCAGTTGGTGAATTTAGTTCTGAACAAACCCAAAAAATTACAGATATGTTAGAATAAAGGAAGAGAGAATTAGAAATGGATAAGTAATTAAATAATTTATTTAAAAATAAATCTATGAAAATTTTAATTGTAGATGATGACAAAAATTCAACTGTCACCATGAAAGCATTATTAATTAGTCAAGCTGATTATGAAATAGATATTGCTACCAGCGGTATGAAAGCCTTGGATATGATCAAAGAAAAGGAATATGAATTAATATTTCTAGATATTATGATGCCTGATTTTAGCGGTCTAGACTTTGCTAAAAAAATGTCTGAAAGTGATTTGTTAAAAAATATTCCTGTAATTATATCTTCAGCTCTTCCGATATCATCTGATGAATTAAAAACTATGTTAGATGATTTTAAAAAAAATTGTAACGTTAAAGGAATTTTAGAAAAACCTTTTTCATTGGATAAGATGCTTGAAGAGGTTAAAAAAGCTCTAAATTAATAATAATAAATAATAATATGAAAAAGATTTTAATAATTATCCTGCTATTAGTAGCAGCGGTGGCTGGAATTTTTTGGATTACTTGGAATATTGATCCTGTTGAAGAAATAACTCTTGAAACCCCACCTCTTTTAGTTGGTTTCTCGTTAGGAGTATATAGAGAAGAAAGATGGTTAAAAGATTTAGACTTATTCAATGAAAAGGTAAAAGAACTTGGAGCTGTATCTGTTTCATTAATGACTGATGAAGTAGATGTGCAAATTTCACAAATTAGAAATTTAATTAGTCAAAATGTGAAAGTGATTGTGATTGTACCATCTAATTTTAAAAAATTATCCGGTGTAATTGATGAAGCTCAAGAAGCTGGAATTAAAGTTATTGCATATGATAGATTAATTCTTGATAGTGATCTTGATCTCTATATTTCTTTTGACAGCGTTGAAGTGGGAAGAATTCAAGCTCAAGCTTTAGTTGACAGAGTTCCAAGTGGTAATTACGCATATATAGGTGGATCACCAACTGATAATAATGCATATCTTCTACGCGAAGGTTCAATGGAAGTTTTAAATGACAAGGTTGAATCTGGAGAAATAGATATTGTAATAGATGAGTATAGTACAGATTGGGATCCATCTGTAGCTTATGAAAATATAAAAAATTATTTAGAAAGTGGTGGCGAACTGGATGCAGTTGTAGCCGCTAATGATGGTACAGCTTCAGGTGTGATTGAAGCTTTAAGAGAGTTTGATTTAGAAGGAGAAATTACAGTTTCTGGACAAGATGCTGAGCTTGCAGCTTGTAGAAGACTAGTAAGTGGTGAGCAAACTGTAACTGTATATAAACCAATTAGAGCAATTGCTCATAAAGCAGCAGAGCTTGCTGTTAAGATGGCAAAAGGAGAAGAACCAGAGGTTAATAATAATATTAATAATGGTTACAAAGATGTCCCCGCTTTCTATATTGAACCAATCGTAGTTTCTAAAGATACACTTGATGAAACTGTAATTGAAGACAGATTCTATAGTAGAGAAGAAATATACGGAGACAACTAATTATAAAAATTAGTGTTATAAAAAATGAAGGGAATAAAAGAAAAAATAATATCAGCTTTTTTTCTAATAATTTCAATTCTTGTTATTAGTGGTACTTTTTTTGTCATTTTAAATTTCGTTTTGATAAAAAATTATGAAAGAATAATGGAAAATCTTTTATCTCAATATCAGATTATTGAAAAGACTCAGTCAGTTACTGAGTCTTTTAGAAATATTACAAATTATTACAACGATAGTCGCGTAAGTGAATTTGAAAATATAACAGAAGATTTAGAGAATCATTTAGTAAGAGTTGATAACTCTATTGAAGATAAAGAAAATTTTGCTACATATTTTGGTCTAAGAAGTACCGTTACCTCGTTAATTAAGGATGCTAAAATAGGTGTTAATTTAGCAGAAGAAAAAAAACTGATTAATTCCGGTTTATATTTGGAAAATGTTCAAGAAAAAAATAGGTTTGTTAAAGATACTACAGGTATTTTAATATTAGCTGAGATTGAAACACTAGAGAGTATTCAAGATGATATTTATAAAACCAGAAAACTAATTGAAACAACTGCTACTTTTGTCTTTGTTATTGTCATCCTATTTTCAATCTTTTACGCCCTAAGATTTTCTGATAAATTAATTAACCCATTATACAAATTAACTCAAAAAGCTAAATTAGTTAAGAATGGTGACTTAAATATTAATGTTAATGAAAAAGAATTTAAAGAATACCAGGAAATATATACTCTGTCATCCTCGTTTGAAACAATGGTTAAATCTCTAAAGGATAGTATTTATAAACTAAATCAATATCTTGATGTATCAGGTATATTTGTTATGACTTTTGATTTTAACAATAGAATCACTGACCTTAACAAAAAAGCTTTAGAAATTTTAGGATTAAATTCTAAGCAACAATTTTTAGAAAAAAATTGGATTGAAGAGTTTGTTGTTGAGGAAGATAAAAATAAAACAAAAAGTTTAATTGATAATTTAAAAACTTCTGCTGCCCATGAAGATCATATGGAAAATAGTGTTGTTAGTGAAAATAATAAAAAAAGAGATATTGTTTGGCGGTTTAGACTACTATATGATAGTAACAAAAAGGTAAAATCAATATTAGCGGCAGGATTGGATATCACAGAATTAAGTCAAGCAAAATCAACAATTAATAAGTTAAAAGAATTAGATGATTTAAAAAATGAGATTTTAAATATTGCCACGCATGAATTAAAAACACCGCTCATATCAATTGTTGGTTTGTCTGAAGTAATAAAAAATGATCCAAAGAATATAAACAAAGAATATTTAGAATTTATTAATATAATTAACAGTGAAGGACAAAAACTAAATCATCTAATTAAAAGCATGTTAACTGTTAATAGAAATGATATGGGTAAGGTGGTAGTTAATAAATCAGAAATTGATTTAAAAGAATTTAAGAAAGAACTAAAATCTTCACTTGAAATGTTAACTAAAAGAAGTGAGTCAAAGTTAAAAATTATTGATAAAACTGAACTTCAACGAATTGAAACTGATAAAGAAAGAGTCTCACAAATTATATATAACTTTGTTGATAATGCGGTAAAGTATGGACCAGAAGGGCAAACAGTTTCAGTTATTTTTGAAAAAGAAGATGATAATAATTTAAAAATTTCTGTTAAAGATGAAGGTAAGGGAGTATCTAAGGAAAAACAAAAAAAACTATTTAAGAAGTTTTCTCAACTTGAACCATCCCTTTCAAGATCTCAAGATGGCATGGGACTAGGATTATATATTTCTAAACAAAACGTAGAAGCCTTAAATGGAAAAATAGGAATAGAGAGTAAAAAAGACAAAGGTTCAACTTTTTACATTATTTTACCAATTAATAATAAATAATATGAGAATTTTAATTATTGACAATGATAAAAGCACTGTCACCACCCTAAAAGCATTAATTTTAAGCCAAGAAAAAATAGAGATAGACGTGGCTCTTAGTGGAGAAGAAGGTTTAGATAAGATGAAAAACTTTCCTAATTATGATTTAGCGATGATAGATATAATGATGCCTAAATTAAGTGGAATGGATGTTTGTAAAGCCATGGTTAATGATTGGCAACTTAGTCTAATTCCTGTACTATTAATGTCTTCAGCTCTTCCTCTTCCACCGGAAGAATATGAAGAGTCTCTTAGAAAGTTTAGTGATTTAAGAGTGATAAAAGCGGTTATTGAAAAACCATTTTCTGTTGATGTATTACTAGAAAAAATGCATAAAATTGCACGCAAACCATTATAACTAAATATCTTTTTAAAAACTGAAGAAAAAAAATTTTCTTGCGTAATAGTATTATAGCCTATTTTAAGATATATAAATGACAGATTTATCTTACAAAAGTGATGAAGAACTAGTTAAACTTAGCTTAAAAGACAGCAATGTCTTTTCATATATTATAAACAGATATAAAGAAAAGTTAGCTTTATACATTCGTCGTATTACAAATATATCTGAGGAAGAAACAGAAGATGTTTTACAAGACATTTTTATTAAAACATATCTAAATTTAAACGCATATAACTCATCACTGAAGTTTTCATCTTGGATATATCGAATTTCACATAATCAAGTTATCAGTCACTTTAGACACCTAAAATCTAGACCAGAAGGGTATAGTTCTCAATTGGATGAAACTTTGGCTGAGAGGATTTCCTCAGATGAAGATTTAGTAAAAGATATTGATTTTAAGATAAATAAGAAAAATATTTTAAATATTTTAAATACTATTGATAAG
>JAQICS010000017.1 GCA_027858435.1 Patescibacteria group bacterium
TTTAATTAATAATATAAATAACAAAAAAAGAAACAAAAGACGTAAATAAAATATGTCTTCTGTCGAGATTAGAAAAAAGCGCTTTTATTCAGCGCTTTTTTCTTTATCTAATTTAATTCATTGATATTAATCATTAGAGGTATTTCAGAAATTGTAGCAAGCTTATTCGATTCTTTCTTTCTTTGTATTTTAAATACATATCTACCAGATACAGGATAAATACTTAGCTTTTTAATTAAAAAAATTGATCTCATTCTTAATATATCTTTTTTAAATTTAATTTCTATATCTTTTTCAAAAAGTAATTTATTATTTGGCGAAAAAAATGCTAGTTTAAAACTGTAATTTTCTTCTTTATCACAAGTTAATCTTTCCCAAAGAGCAACTATATTCAAACTAGTGCTAATATTTATCTTACTTTTTTTATCATAACCTTTTTCAACCCTAATCTTAATTTCTTCTAAAAAATTAATTAGACTTAAATTATTTGTTCTTTGATCTGCGATAGCATGTTCACAAGCTATGGCCCACCTTAAATTTATTTTTGATGTGTTCATATATTAATTATAGTTTTATAAATTTATAAAAATTATCAGCAACTTTCTTTTTACTATTTATTGGTTCAAATGGTATAGGAATTTTAAATGCACTATTATCAGAATTGTTATCAGTGGACTGAAAATGAGTATTTTTATTTTTACAAACAAAAACTTCTCTATTAAATTCTTCTTCGACATCCTCAATAATTTCAAATTTAGGTGGAATTAATTTTGTTTTAAATATTACTGCAATTTTTTCAAGATATTTTAATGAAAGATTTCTATTTCCTCGTTCAATACTTGCAATTACAGGTTGCTTTGTTTTTAATTTTTTAGCTAGTTCTTTTTGTGTCATTCCGCGTGTTATTCTTACTTCATATATCATTCTACCTGTCCGATATAGAATATCAGTTAAAAGTTTTTTTCTAGCTTTTATAAAATTGTTATCTTTTATTAATTCTTTTTTTACATCTTTTAAAAACATATTTGTTAAAATTATTTATTTATAATATTCTGCTTTATCAATTGCCTTTTTGTATTCATTTTTTTCTTGAGAATCATTCTTTTTTAAAAAGATACTTAATATTAAACCTATCTTTTGTCTAAGTACAAACAAGATTCTGTATTCTCTTTTATCGGAACATTTTTGATTAATTTGGAATAATGACTCTTTTTGATCTTTAATGCCTTTAATTTCTTTAAATGCATTTGCTTGCAAGGCTTGATTTATATTTTTTTGCCTTAAGCTACGTTCAATTGCTTTAAGAGTATTAAAGATTTCACTTTGAACAAAACCATCACATTTTTTTAAAAGATATTTTTTGGGAGGACTTTTGCCATCTTCTTTTTCTCCAAATTTGAAAGTTAGCATATTGCATAATAAAATATAGTATATCATATATGATATACTATATTAAAATTAATGTCAAGATTAATAAGAAGTTTCTAAATTAAATAGAAAACTCATATATCTTACCACCATCTAGCACGAAGACGTTGCCACCAGTTCCAAGACTGAAGTCGGTTGGGTTGTTTAGGTTTTCAAAGATATATTGTCCCATTAGAGCTCCGTCTGACTTTTTAATAACAACTAACTTCTTTTCATTTTTGTCAAAGATATAGAAGTAACCGTCTTTTTCAACAATCTCGTTAAAGCCATTACTACTTGGTTTTATGTTAACCTCTCTATATTCTTGTTTTTCACCAATTCTAAATTTTTCAATCTTTCCATTATTAAATAGAATATATATATCACCATCAATTAGAATATCAGATGCATTAGCTAAGTTTATATCATCTTTTAACCAGTTTTCAGTTTCAGGATAGGTATTACCAGTTCTTTTATCACGAGTTAGGATTTGATTTTCTTTAGGATTTAGAAGGTATAGTTTGTCTCTGCTTGAATAGGTTTCAAAGTTAATAGCTCCGTTATCAAGTTCTGGGTCTACAGTGTAGGTTTCAATACTATTATCTTCTACATTAAGTTTGCTTAAGTTGGTATTGTTTAGGAAGTATAGGTTGTTATTTTCTTGATCAAATTGAGGGTTAAATTTAGTGTAGTTATTATCAAGATTGTTTAACTCAAGTTCATCTTTGTTAATTTCTTCATTGGTATTTAAAACATAATATCCAGTATTAGACAGGGCGATAATTCTTTCATTGAAACTACTAATATCTTCTATATTTTTATCACTTAAATCAAGAACTAAATTAGTTTCCTCTAATCTATTTATCTTATATATAGTTTCTTGAGTTTCTTCAATCTCAGCTGTTAATTCTTGATAGTATTCTTTTTCTTGTTCAGTTTCTTGAGGGAAGTCTGATACTAATTTTCTCATTTCTTCTAAAGTCTCACTTGCTTTATCGTAGTTATCGTATAGAAGGTCTGATTCAATGCTAGTTTGCTTTTCAGATATTTCATTAGTTAAGTTAGTATATCTTTGGCTTAACTGTTCAATACGTTTATTTTTAGTAGTAACAGCGATACTAACTGCTAAAATACCTACAATTAAAATTAAAGAGAAACCAACAATAGCGGTATTCTTTTTGCTATATTTTTTAGAAAAATATTGACCAAGGTTTGAAAAGAAGCGTTTACCTGGTATTGGTATTTTAGAAAATATACTTGATACTTTTGAACCAATCTTATTAGCACTTTTCTTAAAGGAAAACTTTTCTTTTAGAAGTTGTTTATCTTTTTTAATAGATGACAAACTTCTTACAATACCAATTTGAGGATCTAAATCTTTCTGTGGCTCAATTTCTGGTTCTACTTTTGGCTCTACTTTTTTTTCTTTTTCATTTTCTTCTTCATCTTCTTTTACCATATCTAGTGTTTCTGGTTTTTCATCTTCATCTGTGTCTTCTGTCTCCTGTTTTTTCTTAGCTTGGATGTCTTTTTTATAAGCTTCTTTTTTCTCCTTTTCAAGCTTATCTTGTTTAAATTCATTAATCTTATTCTTCAATTTCTTAAAGTTTAAAAAACCTTTAGAAGCAAGCATTTCTTCTGTTTTTTGCTCAGTTTGATTTAGAGATGATACTGATTGATTGTTGTTTTGGTTTTCCGTTTCAGTTTCACTGAAATCAAGTTCAGTGGCACTTTTAATAATTAAACCAAAGAAGGGAACGTAGTTGTTAATTTGTTCTAAAATATTTCTAATCTGTGAAGCGGCTGCCAAAGGAGGGAGTTTAGATAATACGTTAATTATCTCTTCTTCGGTAATGAATTCTGGAAGAGATTCACTGGTGAAAAGGAAATAGGCGTTTTTAGGAATTTCTCCACTGATAACTGATGAAAATATTTTTGGTGTTTTAAGTTCAGCTTTGTCATTAAGTGAATTGTCCTGACTATCAAAAGCATTAGTTTCAACGTTTATCATCTCGTATTCATCCTTTTGTTTATATACTAAAAGAGCTCTATTCTTTCCAAAGTTAGAAAAATATAGTTTATCTTCATAGACTAAACCGATGGTAATATTATCAATTCCATTTTTAAGTTTAATTTTGTTTTCAATTAAAAACTCATTAAAGTCGCGGTTAGTTTTAGTAACGGCCGCTTCAAAGAGATTTTCAACTTTTAAGTCTTCAATTTTTTCACGAAGCAAAACTTTTTCATCTTCGTAATAGTTTTCTTCTAAACTATTAATTAAAAAATTGAAAATGTTTTCTCCATCCTTTTTCTTATTGGAAAATTCCGTTAGGATAAAGACCTTTCCGGCTAATTTTTCTAGTCTCAAATCCGGTTGAGCAACATAGACTTGGCCCAATCCTTTGGATTTTTCAGGATTTAAAACAAAAGAAGAAAGCTTGTTAAACATAAGCTATATTTATATAAATTTTATCGTCATTTTAGTTTGACTGATTACTCTCTTTATTATACTATAAATCTATAAATAGATAAAGTCTAAATATGTTAAATAAACTTTTTGGCTCAGATCAAAAGATTAAAATACTTACTTCATTTTTCCAAACTGAAAATAGCGGTTATTTAAGCCGGGAAATTGCTAAACAATTAGATCAAAAAGGCCCTTCAATTAAAAGAGATCTTTTAAGTTTAGTTGACTTAGGTATTTTAAAATTATTTAAAATTGATGAAAATGGAAACTCAATTGATGGAAGAATTAGTGATGAGGGTGAAAGGGGAGAAAAAAGTGTAAAAGAGATTAATGCATCTACGAAAAAAAAGGCTAAAAAACCTAAAATTGAGGAAAAATACTATTTAAATACTGAATATTTATTATACCCTGAACTTAAATCTTTGTTTGAAAAGATTAATTTTTTAGCTAATCAAGAAGTGTTTGACAAGATAGTTGAAACTTGCAAGCCTAAGATTTTTGTTTTAGTTGGTAAGTTTGTTAATGACTTTGACTCACCAATTGATATTCTAATTGTGGGAGATTTTAATAAGAAAAAGTTTCAATCCTATGTCACTCAGCTTGAAAAAATAATTAACGAAGAAATAAACTACACCGTTTTAACTGAAGAAGAATATTTCTATCGTCAAACTATATCTGATATCTTTCTATACCAAGTAATGGAAAGAAAAAAAATAACTCTATGCGGATAGTAAAATACTTCCTATTTTCACTACTTTTTCTAATTTTTCTTTTTGTTGCTATATTAATTCCTAGCTTCAATAATTTTAAAGCGGTCTATGTAAGTGGAATGTCAGCTAAATTAAACCTTGAAGAAAGTTTAAACTATTTAGAAACAAATGATTTTAAACAAGCTAAAACTAGTATTAGTCAAGCTAATACTAGTTTTAATCTTGCTCTTGAAAATATAGAAGAAGTTGAGAGAAGAAGTGTATTTAAAAATATAAGCCCTTTAAACAATCAACTTGGTGAAGTTAAGAATTTGCTTGAAAGTGGTGAAATAGCTAGTCGCTCAATTGAAAGAGTATTACCAATTATTAATTCTTTTAAAGAACCACTAAGTGCTAGCAAGTTTGTTAATCTTTCCAAAAATGATAAGGAAGAAATTTTAGAAATAGCTTTTAAATCAGAACCTAATTTAAAAGCATTTTCTGCTAATTTAAATTTAGCTCTTTTAAAGCTAAATAGAATTGAAGCGAAGGGAGTGCTTTTTCCAATATCATCAGAAATTAATTCACTAAAACTTAATTTTAACAAAGGAATTAAAATTGTTGATAAATTACCAGCTTTAAGTCAAATTATTCCCACCCTAGCTGGATATCCAGAGAGAAGCAGTTATTTAATTATCATGCAAAACAATGATGAAATTAGACCAAGTGGTGGCTTTATCGGTGTTTTTGGATTACTTCATGTTGAAAGTGGGGAAATTGAGTCTTTAAGTACTTATGACAGCTATCATCTTGATATGCCCGCCTATTTATCAAACGATTGGCAAAGAAAGCCACCTGAGGTATTAGAGGAGTATTTAAGGGTTGAGAAATGGTACCTACGTGACTCTAATTGGTCACCTAACTGGCCAACAAGTGCTCAAAATATCTTAGAAATATATAATGGTGAAAAAGAAGCAATTGGTGAAAAGAGTGAAAATTTCACTGGAGTGATTGCTATTAATCCAAACTTTGTAGCTGATCTAATTGAACTAGTAGGTGACATTGAAGCTAGAGGTGATACTTACACAAAACATAACTTTCAAGAACTTCTTCAATATAGTGTAGAGATGTCATACAAGGAAGAAGATATTTCTTCCTGGGATAGAAAAGATATTATTAATGAAATTGTATCAAAGCTTAAAACTAGATTGTTTAATTTAGAAAGTGAAAAAATGCTAGAGTTTTTAAATATAGTTGAGAAACATGGAGAGAATAAAAATATTCAACTATTTTTCACAAACCATACTATTAACAAATTAGCAATTGAATCAGGTTTTGGTGGGGAAGTTAAGGAAACTAATAATGACTATTTAATGGTAGTTGATGCTAATTTAGGAGCGTTTAAAAGTGATGTAGTTGTTAAGAAAAACTATGAATACAGTATTTCACTAAATGAAGATAAGGCTAATTCTGAACTTCATCTAAATTACAAACACAACGGAGGCTTTGATTGGAGAACAACAAGGTATCAAAGTTACACTAGAGTTTATGTTCCAATTGGGTCTAAGTTAAATGATATTAATTCCTATGGACAAGTAATGATTGATACAGACTCAACTACATCATATACTGACAATGATTTGAATAAGACTGTTTTTGGTTTCTATTTTAAACTTGAACCTGGTAGCACTGGAGGGATAAAGATAGACTATGATCTTCCTCAAAGTATTAAAACTAATCCATATAAACTATTTGTTCAGAAACAATCAGGACAAAGAGACATTAAGTTCAATTTGAAACTAAATTCAAACCAAGACATTTATCAAAACAGCTATCTTCTAAGTCAAGATATGGAAGTAGTCGTTGAATAATTAAAACAAAAAATAGAAATAATTTTTTAAAAAATATTAAATAAAAAAGGACTTGAAAATACAAGTCCTTTATTTGTAGCTTTTTTGCTACTTTTCTTCTTTTTTACCATTATTTTTTTATTTTCCATATTCCATTAAAAAATAAGCCAGAGCCAACTAAAAGGAAATAAATAGATATAACCATTTTAATTAAATTACCAAGCAATTCTTTGTTAATTAAAGCTGCTTCTTCGGGGAAATTACTTGGTATCTCTGGTAAAAAATCAAAAATTTCGTTTAAAAATAAAATAAAACAAAGATTTACAAATGGGAAAACAATTAAATAATAGCTAAGAATGCCAAACCAGGGCAATTTGTCATTAATATCATTTCTTCTTAATATTCCCGAGGGAATAAGAAATTCTAGGGCCAAAAAAGGCAAAAGAATAAGAAGAAAAGCAAAGGCAGTAATTTTTTGAAAACTGACAAAATGCGGAATTATTGCAAAAAATAAAATAATTAACCCAAAAACAATTAATCCTACGGTAATTTTTTTTAAATTTTTCATTTTTTTGATTTTAAAGTTCGTGACTATATTATACCACATTAATTTAAATATGTCAATACTAGTTTAATTGACTTATATACATATTTGTGATATTATTTACTGTTAGCAAATAAATAGAACATTTAAAACAAAACATAAAACAGGAGGACCAAAAAGATGAAAAAAGTATTAGAGATTACTAAAAAAGCAAGGTATCTGTTGTTAGCTACCTTTAGTTTAATGATTATGGCTTTTTCATGTGAAGAAGTTGATAATCCACCGATTAAAACCAGTGCATACTGGACGTCACCAACAATGGGAGTTGAGCAAGCTAAGGTTTTAGCCAGGCATGACTTAGTTATAGTTGATATGGAAAACATGATTAATAATTTAGGTTCACTCAAGCTAATGAAAGCGTTAAATAGTGACCTTAAACTTATTTGTTATTCTAATCCAATGGAGTTTTATAACCCAGGCCTAAGTAACCGACCTTTACAAAAAAAGTTTTTTAAAGAAGTAGAGGAAAAATATGAACGTTGGTTTTTAAATGATGTTAATGGTGACCCGGTTGTCTATTGGCCAGGCATGGTAATGATGAATTTAAGTTCAAGTTGTTATTCATATCCACTGGTTGGAAAATATAATCAATGGATAGCTAAACAACTCGTTGAAGAGGTTTTTAGTTATGATATCTGGGATGGTTACTTTCAAGACAATGGTGGCGGAGATATCTCTTATGTTGATGAAGATATGGATATAACAAACGATGGATATAAATCTTCATCTAGTTACATTGATAAATCATGGTATGAAGGAGTAGAGAGTTATTTAAAAGAAATCCGACGCGTGATGGGAAGTAGTTTTATCCTAATGGCTAACAAAGGAAGTTTAGATTTTCTTGATATCCTTGATGGCCGGATGTTTGAGAAGTTTCCTAATAATTATTTAGGGTCAAAAAAAGATCATGGCTGGCATCAATCAATGCTTAATGCCAAGACTATGGAAAAATATGGTTTAAGATATATTATCTTTCATGTTGATCCAAATAATCTTACATTTGGTCTAACCTCATCAATGTTAATGGATAATGTCTATGTAGCAGTGGGACAAGACAATCCTCGGTTTAATAAAATATTTGAAACTAAGGTTGGTAAAGCGCTTGGTCCCTATGAACTAGAGGACGATGAATTTGTTCGCTACTTTGAGAATGGAAAAGTGATTGTAAAACCTCAATACAAAATTGGGGAAATTTATACCTCGCAAAATTTAGCGAAGAAGTAAAAAAAGGAGGCAGTTATGAATACAAGAGAAAAACTAGAAAGAGCAGGTTGGGAGTTTGAAGATAACTTTGGAGTACATGAGCTTTATAAGAGAAATAAAGATAAAGTTCTATATGACATACAACATGATATAACAGCAGTATGTAATAAGAACGACGAGAGATTTTTTTATCCAAACACTGTTCAGTTAGATTTAATCCTTGAAAAAGAAGGTTGCAGAAATCAAAAAAAACAAAAAACAAACAATTAAAAACAAAGACCGATGCAAAATAGTATCGGTCTTCTTTTTTTTGTCTTTTTATTGTATTATTTAAAATATGAGCACAATAATTTTAATTACATCTGTAATACTTTTAGGGCTGTTTTTAATTAAGCCAAAAATAGGGCTATACCTTTTGGCTTTTACGCTACCTGTTATTGGTTTTGACTTGTTCTTTGCTTCATTTACTCTTCCTCTAGTTGATTTAATTGCTCTAATTCTTTTAATTGCATTTATTCTAAGACAATTATTTAATTTCTTCTTTATTGCTCCTGAGAAACCAAAGCTGAGATTTCCTCTTCTAATTCCATTTTCAATATTTCTTTTAATATCTTTTATCTCCTCAGTTCTCTCAGTTGATCCCATGTATTCAATTTGGTACTTTATCCGTTGGCCCCTTTTCCTATACCTGGCCTATATTCTAGTTCCTTTTAATTTAATCAGAGATAGGAAGACTTTAAAGTATGTGTTAATTACTATAACCTTTTCTTCTTTAATTGTATTAGTCTTTGGATTCTTGTCATTATATGGACAAGACATTACTAATTCTGTCTTTAGGATTCGGTCAATTCCATTTTTTGGTGTATATCCTTTTGGACAGAATCATAACCTAATTGCTGAGTTTTTAAACATTGGAACTTTCTTCATTCTTTCTTTAAGAGCGCTAGCTAAATCTGTAAGATTTAAGAGATTTTTAGATGTTGTTTTCATACTATCTGCAATTGGAATTATTCTAACTTTCTCAAGAACTGCTTGGATAGTTCTAGCTCTTCAGTCTCTTGTATATATTTGGCTATACTTTAAAGATAGGAGGGTTAATAAAAAACAAATTGTAGTACCAATTATTATCCTAGTTCTTATGTTTATTCCATTTATCTTTAAGATGGAAAACATTCAAGAAGAAAACACTTCTTCAACAGATAACCGTCTAATGCTAACACAAATTTCTCTTGAGGCATTTAAAGAAAAACCTTTAATTGGACATGGTAGTGGAGAATATATCAGACAAGTTGAGAAAAATATTAGATTTAGAGCAAAGTATGGAGAACCAATTGATTCACATGGAATACTTCAAAAAGTATTAACTGAAAACGGAATTCTAGGATTTGTTTCCTGGATATTCATCGTTTTAGTTCTGTCTCTGTCTTTCTATTCTGCTCTTTTAAAATACCGCAAGAAAGCTCCTTGGCTTCCACCACTAATTATTGGATCAATGGGAGGCCTCATTTTCCAATTCTTAAACACATCATATTACAAAGGAAAAGTGTGGCTACCAATTGTAATAACGCTACTTGCTATACAATTACTTGAAACTGATTCAAAAAGGAAGGAGAGAGGAGAAGAAAGATAAAGAAAGAAAAAATAATTAAAATAATTTTAATTAAATTGATAAAATAATAGATATTAAACAATGATAGATAATAAAATTAAAGAAACAAAGGAAGATATAAAAACAAACAAAGAAATAAAAGAAAAAAATGAGGGTCTGAAAAAGATTAAAATTGACTATGTAATCCCCACTCTTGATAGAGGGGGAGCTGAGAGGTTTTTTGTAGACTTAGTTAAGAATTTAGATAGAAATAAGTATGAACCTAGACTTGTGTTATATAAACGAGGAGGAGATTGGACTAAAGAGTTAATAGCATACAATATTGATTTTGTTATTCTTAAAAAAGAAAAAAAGATATCAGTTTCAAACTTTATCTCACTATACAAAACTATAAAGAAAAGAAAGCCAGATATTGTACACACTCAACTAGGGGGAGATATATATGGAGTACTAGCTGCTAAGTTAGCTAGAGTTAAAAATATTGTTACAACTGAAGTTAACACTAATCAAGATGAGAGTTATATATACAACCTTGTTAAAAGATTTACCCTTAGTTTTGTTTCTTGGGTAGTGGCAGTATCAAACGCAGTTTCAAGTGATATTAGAAAAAGATACAAGCTTAATCCTAACAAGGTTATCGTAATATATAACGGAATAGATTTAGAAAAATTTAGTCCATCAGAAGAAAAGAATTTGCTAGAGCATAACAAAAGAAAATCTTTTGTCTTTGGTAGTGTGGGAAGATTAACAGAACAGAAGGGATATAAATATTTAATTAAAGCATTTTCTAAAATTAAGTCTAAAAGAGTTAAACTTCATATTGCAGGAGAAGGTCATTTAAAAGATGAATTAGAAGAAGAGATAAAAAAACTTGGTTTAGAAAAGCGGGTTAAGTTAGTAGGTCATGTTAATAGTGCTAAATTTCTTAAAGAAATAGATGCTTTTGTTCTTCCTTCTCTTTGGGAGGGAATGGGAATAGTATTAGTTGAAGCCGCCCTATCAGGAGTACCAATTATCGCCTCTAAGGTGGGAGGAATAGTTGAGGTAGTTAATAAGGATAGTGCGTATTTAGTTAATCCTCAAAGCGAAGAAGAATTAGAAGAGGCTATGGAGTATTTAAGAGAAAATATTAATTCTCTTGAAGTGGCTTCTAAAATTGAAAGAGCCTCTAAGGAGGTTAAAGAAAGATTTGAGATTGGTGAAATAGTTAATAAATATCAAGAGTTATATAATAATTTTTAAATATGAGAATACTTGAAGTAAACAAATATCATTATCCTCGGGGAGGAGCGGATAAATACTATTTAAATATAACCAGCTCCTTAAAAGAAGCTGGTCATGATGTGGCTAATTTTTCCATGAGTCATCCCAGTAATTTAGAGTGTCAGTTTTCTAAATATTTTCCTAAAAGAGTTAGTTATAATGAAGACTTAGGTTTTATAAACAAGCTAAGAATTATTGGTAGAGTACTATATTCATTTCCGGTAAAAAGAAAGTTTAAAAAGTTAGTAAAAGACTTTAAACCAGAAATAATTCATATACACAACATATATCACCACCTCTCACCTTCAATACTAACTGTAGCTAAAAAGAATAAAATACCGGTAGTAATGCATTTACATGACTACAAGTTAATTTGTCCCAATCACACCTTGTTTGTTAATGGAGAGGTGTGTGAGAGGTGTCGTAATTATAAGTACATAAACTGTACTAAAAACAAATGTTTAAAGAACTCTTTCTGGGGAAGTCTTTTAGCTACAATTGAAATGTGGTTTCACCACAGAGTTCTTAAAATCTATGAAAAGAATGTAGATCTTTTTATCGCCCCTTCACAGTTTATGAAAGATATATCAATTAAGTTTGGACAAAAGGAAAAACAAATTAGAGTAATACATAATCCATATAGCAGTGATTTAGTAAATGAAGAGATTGAATCAAAGATGGGAGATTACCTACTATTCTTTGGTAGGCTTAGTGAGGAAAAAGGACTCTATACTCTAATTAACGCTTTAAGCGCTACTAAAGAAAGATTGATTATAGTTGGACAAGGACCAGAGTATCAAGGATTACAAAAAAGAGTTGATGATCTAAATGTTAAAGTGGACTTTGTGGGCTTAAAGAAAGGGAATGAGTTAATTGAGTTAATCTCTAACTCTAAAGCTGTTATCATCCCCTCTATTTGGTATGAGAATATGCCTCTTTCACTTCTTGAAGCCATGAACCTAGAAAAAGTTGTTATTGCTTCTAAAATTGGTGGACTACCTGAGTTAATTGAAAATGGGAGAACTGGTTTTCTAGCTAATCCCAATGACTTTAGAGACTTAGCCAGAGTGATAAATAGTCTTAATAACTACAACTTAGAAGAAATGGGAAGACTAGCTAAGGAAAGAGTGCTAGAACTTTCACCTGAAAAAAACACAGAAGAAGTCTTAAAGACCTTTAAGGAAATATTAAATTACTAATATAAAAGTTGTTAGTAGTAACTTATACTTAGCTAATTATTCCCCCAATATGAATATTTTCTATAATAGTCATATAAATTTTAATGTAGAAGCAATATTTGGATATTATAAATAGTTAATAGAAGAGAAGAATGACTGAGATTATTAAGATCTTAGATACTAAAAAAGCAGCCAAATTTGGTTGCTTTTTTAGTCTCGACTTTCTTTTGTTTTTTATTTTCTGTTTATAATTTAATTTTCTATATTTATCTAATTAACATTATTTAACAATTTCAAAGGATGTACTGTATGTTAGTTTTGAGCTTTGTCCATCAACTTTAATATCAACTACTCCGTATTTGTATTGAGGAACTTTAATATCAGTTTCAAATCTTCCCATGTCGTTAGACTTGGTAGTAAACTTATCACCGGCAAAATTTATTTTTAGTTCTTCATTTGGTAGATAACCACCTCCCGAAATTGTGATATCAGCTTTATTTTTTGCTCTGTTGTGGCTTAGGTTTAGAAATAGGTTTTCTTTAGGATATGGATCTTCTTTAACATTAGACTGTATATCACCAATCTTATTAAAACTACTATCTAGAAGTAATACGTTTTTGTTGTTAAAGACAACCACAAATTCTTTTCCATTATTATTAACCACCTCTAATCCCATAGCCCAACCACCAGGTCCAGCTAGGTTATATGTGTATCTGTAATCTACAACTGACAGGTCTTCCTTTGAAAGACTAACTACACCCATACCATTTGAAAAATAGAAGTGTCCATTAATTCCACTACCAGTGGCATCAAAGCCTTCATGATCTAAGTGTCTAAAGCTAGCAAGTAGTTCACCTTCAAGATTATATTTCTTAGTGAAATAATCATCTACAACATAGATATTTTCATCCTTATCTTGATATGCTTTGTGGTTATTAGGAGTTACTTTAAAGTTTAAAGGAATTTTAGTAGTAACCGCTCTTAGATTAGTATCAAATATTTCTAAGTAATTACCTTTAACGTTTAAGATATAATTATCATTATCAGCTCTTAAACTGTATGGACTTTTTTCATTAGTAATATCATATGAGTTAACAACCATTAAGTCAGTGTTCCATAGCTTTACTCCCTTAGCGCTTACAGTGCCTATATATGAGCCGAACTTATCAATTCTAGAGTACCATTCCCAATATGTGTTCTTGTCCTCTAAAACAAGCTCTAAGCCGTGTGACTTAATTTCATATTTGAAAATACTATACTCAGAGATGGTGTAGACATATAGTCGGTTATTTTCAATATTAAACTCTAGGTCATAGAAATCCTTATAGGAGTTAAATAGTCCACTATAGTTTTTAATTTGAGCAATGTTCTCTAATCCTTCTTTTCCATCTGATTTAAAGATTTCAAGATAACCAGAATTAGTTGAACCAACATAGATAGTTCCATTATGAGCTATTGCTTCACCAGCATAATATGGCTTGTTTTTTGTTTGACCATTCTTTATCACTGCAAAAACAGCAAAAACTACAAACAGGGAAAGAGTTAAATAAAAGATTTTCTTTTTCATACAATTTAATTAAATTTAATTATTTTCTTTAATTTTTAGTGTTCCCAAGATTATATCCTATTTATTATAATTTGTCAAGAGAAATTATTTCAAGCTATTGACAAATTAATATAAATATTATATAGTAATCTGTAAACTAAAAATGTATAGAAATAATTTATGACTTTTATTGATTTTAAAAATTTATTGAAAAACAAGAAGGGGACAATATTTTCCCTAACCTTTATATTAATGATGCTTGTTTTAATTGTATCACTTCTTGGTCCATTAAAATATACTTCTAGTTCTAAAGTATTAGTTGTTCAAAACAATCCAGCTACTACTGATTCCTACGTACTATCACGTTCAAATGAATACTTAGGTAACTTGTTTTCAGAAGTTGTATATTCAGGAACTTTCTTTCATTCAGTTTTAAATTCATCACGCTATGAAATGGATGAAACATACTTTAAAGGAGATTATGGCAAGCAGCTTAAGTTGTGGAATAAGACAATCTCTACTAAAACAATTGCTGATACTGGTATAATTGAAATATATGTATATCATCCTGATCCTAATCAAGCAATGTTAATCTCAATGGCAGTTAATGATGTATTAATTAATGAAAACTATAACTACCAAGGAGGAGAAGGAATTAGAATTAGCGTACTAAATCAACCAGTTGTATCTGATTATCCAAATAAGCCAAATGTTTTATACAATTTAGTTTTCACCTTCTTAATCGGACTTCTTCTATCTCTAATCTACACCTACCTATACCCAGAAAAGAAATACGATATATCACTTCTTCCTAAAAGTAATGGAAGAGAAAAAAGAGGAGCTAATGGAAGAGGAAGAAAAAAACAAAGAGAAAAAAATATAAAAAGAGGAATAATTGAAGGAATAAAAAAAGAAAGTGAAGAAAAGGAAATAGAAAATGAGATCAATAGAAATATTGATACTCATGAAAATAATAGAAGAAAAGAAGAAGAAAGTGAAGTAGAGAAAAGGGATGCAATTGGTGGTAGAGAGAAACGAAACAAAAACTACTTTAATAATTTAAATAGAAATAGAGGAAATGGAAATAAGAATGGATTTGATATTAAAGCTAGTAGTGTAAACAATCACAGAAGACAGGTTCCAGTTGAAGGAAATAGTAGTGACAAAAGAGAGAATAGAAGTAGTAATGATGTAAGTACTAATAACTTCAGAGATGAACTAGCTAATGATTTTAAAAGAAATGATTTAGACAATAAGGATAGAAAATCAAGTAATGAGAATAGAACTAAGGAAGAACTATTTGAAAAAGATATGTTTGAGCCTAAGGGTGATATTAAAGGATTGTTTAAATAAAATTGTAATTTATTAATTAATATAAATTAAAGCACGTTAAAAACAAAATAAAAAAACAGATATAGAAGATGAAAAAGAAAATTATTGTAATTATCGTATTGGTAGCTTTAGCAAATTCTGCTTTTTCTCAATTTGAAGAATACTTCAGGGAGAAAAGTAATGTAGTGTTCTTTTCTGGTCTTGTTTTTAAACAAGACTCCAGACAAAGAGGCTCATATTACGGAGCGTACTTAGATTATCAGATTTTTAAATCTGATAATGGAAAATGGACTTTTGCTCCTTATGGGGTGATAAGTAGATCTAATTCTGATCTCATAATATCGACAATTAAAAAATTCTCCTATGGAGGAGGATTAACTGCTGGATATTATGAAGAAGATTTTAGCTTTCGTCATCAATTATTTGCTGGACTTAGTCTAGGACTTAAGAGAGATGAAGAGTTAAGTGAAACTATTAATAGAAAAGGTAGGTACATTGGAGTACAAAAAGACCTTCTCTTAAACACTAGTTTAAACCTAAACTTGCTTAAAAGTTTTGGTTTAAATGAAAATCTATTCCCGCGTAGTCAATTGCAAATTACTTGGATGAAATCAATAATAGCTGATAAAAAAGCTGTTTGGAAAGAAGGTGGTGAAAGTGAGTTATTAACTGATCAGTATCCTTGGAATAAAGAATACTTTGAAGTTTTGGCAAAACAAAACATTATCAAGATTCCAATTGACTATATTCATAATTTCTATTTCACACCAAAACTTGTGGGTCACTACAGCTACTTAGCTGGAGATAACCGCAGTTTCTATGGCATTGGAACGGAATTAGCAATACACAGAGCATATCGAGATGATTTTTTGACTCTTGGTGCTTTGTATAAGGTTAGTCGTAGAATGACTGACAACTACTTTATACTCAGTTTAAACTTTAACTTAACTAGTTTGCTGCGTAGGAATTAAATTGTAAAACCAAAAAATTGAAAAAGAATGAGAAGGTATAATTTATTAATTGGACTGATTGCTATATTAGCAATCGTCCTTATCTTTCAAGTTGTCCGAAGTAATTCAAAATATTACAAGGCCAATGAAGAATTAAATCAAGAAATGATTGAAAATGCGACCCTGTCTGAGCGAGTTAATTGTTTGGAAGAAATGCTTCGTAATTGCCAAAATAATAAGGTAGTTGAAGAAAGCACTGAAGTGGAAGAGAAAGAAGAAGTGAAAGAGGTAGAAGATGCGAAGTCTGATGAGCCGGTTATTAAAATCATAACTGATAAAAAACAGATAAAGCCCAAACCTCAAAAAATCACTCCTAAACCACAAAAGAAAACAACCATCGTTAGCACACCCGAGCCGGAGAAAAAAGAAGAGAAAGTAGTACCCGCTAAGGTGTATGAACCAAGAATTGAGAGCACGGAATATTATTTTCCGGCCCATTTCTATGAACCAGGTACCGAAGGTGTTAAATTCTGCGTTCGACTAGGTGGCAATGAAAAAAGACACTTGCCACACTTGGCAATTGTAAATGGTCATATGAATATAGAACCTAATGGTATATCAGGGTACAACTGGGTAGTTGGTGGACCAGTATCTGATCCAGTTGGAGACTGGGGTATTACTAATGACAAAATGTTCTTTGTATCAGTTGATATGATTGAACAATTCCTAAAACCAGACGACAATGGAATAGTTGAGCTTAAAGCTCCAGCTACAAATTGGAAGCCGGTACGAATGGAAAAATTTGGCGACTATTATGTTTGCCAAGTAGAATAGTTAAAAGTGAATTAACCGAGTTAAATTTAGTAATTAAAGAAAACGAAGTAATTAAAGTAAAAGATTTAATAGTAAAGAAAACCAAAAAATTTAGTGTTATGAAAAGAAAAATCATTTTTTTAGCAATCCTATCTTTTTTCATCTTAAACTTCGCTAATGCTGGAATTCGTATAAAGGAAAAATCGAAGTTTAATATCGTTGGTTCTATTGTAGTTGAAAACAATACTGACAGTTTCAGTATTAACAACTTCAAAGAAGAGAACAAACGATCACGGGTCTACTCCTATTTCTATAGGAAGATTACCGATGAAACATTTGGCGCTGATTTAAAGTATGACAAAGTCCGGATGTATATTGTTCGGGCGAAGGGTAATCAACCTTTTAAAACAAACGAGGCTTTAAATTATATCAAAAAAATGGATGGAATGAGACCGAGTTTGCCCTGGGCTCTGCTTGCTATGAAGCAACATGGTGACATATGGAAGCAGAACACGGTTGTATTTACCAAACAGTCTATTTTACACAAGCGAAAAGGTTTCCACATGATTCCTTTTATTGACAGAGAAAACGGAATATATTTATACTTCCGGGAATATCCCAGTCAGGCCTGTGACTTTATTTTCATCGTCCCCGAAGATGATGAAGAGAATAAAGAACTTTCCGATCTTTAAAAGAAAGGAAAAAAACAAGAAAAAACTTGTAAATAAATTAAAGCAAAAAAGCTTTTAAAAAAACAACCCTGATTACAAATGTAGTCAGGGTTTTTTTCTTTCCTTTTTTTTCCTTTCTTTTTCTTTTTTTCTTTAGTCAAATAAATCATTTCCTGGAAATCTTTTAAGTTTAATATTAAAAAAATTCCATTCTGATTTAAGTTTAAGAAGCTTTTTAATAAAGGCCACCAAAAGAGCTATAGTTAAAAGTGACATTGAGGCTTCAACTACGTCTATGTAATACACACTATAACTACACAAAGGGCAGAGGATTAGAAGTAGGGTTAGTAAAAGAGCTAGATAAAAAGATTGATTGTTTTTCATAATATGTTGAGTTTTGGTTTAAAATCATATCATAAAAAGTTTAAATAATCTTCATAAAAACTTTAAAGAACTTGAATAAGCTTACTATAAAATTATTAATTTGTCCATTGTTTATGCTATTATTATATATAATATTACAAATTAATTAATAAATAGTTTAATTTATTTATATGACTAAAACAAAAAAAATAGTTTTAATTACTGTTATTTCTATATTATCTTTTTTGATACTTGCTTATATTGGATTATTATATTTTCAACCACAACCAGATCAGTCTAGATATCCAGGTAGTGATTTAAAAAATTTGCAAAAATGTGACGAGATATGTCACTTAGAAAGAGAAGTAGAGTCTATGGATTGTCGGGTAGGTGATATTATGTTTACCATAGATCAATACTGTTTTACATATTATGACGTTGAATTAAATGAATAATTTTTAATTATAGATATTTTTAACACGGAAATTTGTTAGCTATTAATGTGATAGGTTTTCAAAGGATGTAATATTAATAACTGGATTAGAAAAAGAGCTACCAAATTGACAAAAATAATATAATATGACATGATATTACTTCGTGTAAATTGGGTGGCACGATAAAGCTAATATTAGCTAGGAGTCCTCAAAACTCTGAAATTCATCCACATTGTTCATTTAAAACTCAATATTATGAAAAAGTTTGTTTTATTAATTGTCTTACTATTATTTGTTGCCCTACTTTTTATCGCAATCAATCAAACTGTGATAATTAGTTTAATAATTCTTCTTACTTTGTTTGTATTACAAGTTATTATTGCAAGGCATTCTAATTATGGTATTTACTTTGCCTGGAATGCTAAAAAATCTTGTCTAACAAACAAAAGGAGAAAGAAAGTTATTAACTACTACGTAGTTTATAATTTATTGTTTAATACAATAAATATATTAACTATATTAACAATGTTAACTATAACACTGTCTTCTTCGGAAGTTTTTCTTTCACGGATTAATTCAACTGGTGTAACGATTTGGACTTGTATTTCAATTATCTTACTTGTTTTTTATAACTTAAAAAGCGAAAAAGATATTTTTTACAAATTTAAAGGAAGTTTGGTTATTTCAACCTTAACTAGCATAGTTTATTTTTCGTATTTAACTTTTGGTACAAATTTTATTTGGCTTTCTCCTGCTGTTCTATTTCTACTGTATGTAATTGATGGATACTCTAATCTTGAAATCGATGATTACTTAAAATATTATGATTCAGATCATATATATTTTGGATCATTAATAATTTCAATTGTTTTATCTCTTATTTCCATAGCAGTAATTTATTGGGAAAATCTTGTTAATTTTTATTACTACTTTATTTCAATTCAAGTAATTAACGGTACATACCTTTGGGTATGGTTAGTTTCAGCTCTTTCTATTTTTCTTATAGTGGTAATTGGAAATAAAGAAGTAAGGAAAAAAAGAAAACAGAGAAAACTTTTAGAAGAAAAAGAAAACAGAGAAAGACGAAAACAGGACAAGATTTTGCAAAATGAAATAAATGAAGAAATAAGAAAAGAAAATATTGGAAAACTACTGCAGAAAGCAGAAAATAATAAATTATCGCTTTCAGAGGTTATTTATTTATCAAAAAATGACAGAGAAGCAGATATTAGCGCTTGG
>JAQICS010000023.1 GCA_027858435.1 Patescibacteria group bacterium
ATTTTTAATAGTTGGCCTTTGTATAATTTTGTAAAAAAGATTGTTTGGTTAATTTTATTGGTTTTTACCATCTTTTACCTTGTTCCTAACGACGTTAACTGGTCAAACCATATAATTTCTTTCTTCTATAATATGTGGTTTTTAATGCTCTACATTTATCCATTTTTTGGCATTCTTATTCTTTCTTTTTGTATGGCTATACTTTTTCTAAAAAGGAGCCAGATTATAGCTATTTTTGACAATCAAATAAAACAGAATTAGGCTGTTTTGGGGTTGCATAATAAATCTTTCACTTTGTATAGCTCTAATTCTTCATTTATTTTATCCCAGTCTAAAGTTCTAAACACGTTCTTAATGGGGAGCAAGCATAAAATAGGCTAATATTAGCAATAGTTTATTTATATTTCCATGCTTCATCTAATCAGATAGGAGCAAAATAATCAAAGATTGAAAGATTTATTTAGATTTCATTTTAGCATCTTTAAGTTCTTTTTTGAGTTTTATCATTTTCAATTCTCTGTTTATCATTAATTTATTCATTTTTTCTATTTCCACAAGTTTATTTTTTATTTCGGTGATATCTTCAAAAATCGTAATGAAATAATTTTTTTTAGGTGAGTATGCTGATACCGAAAACCACTTTTGTAATATTTCTGAATAGTTCTCAAACATCATACTTTTTCCATTTTGAGCTATTTGACCATATTTTTTTATCCAATTAGCTGGGTCTTTTTTTATGCCCGGTAAAACCTCAGTTACTTTTTTTCCAATGATGTCTTTTCTCTTTTTATTTATTATCTTTTCAAAAAATGGATTAACATCAATAAACTGGTAATCAATTGGCTCGTTTAATTCATTAGTGATTATTTTGTGATAAGCAAAGCCACCGGCCATATTTGAAAACAGTAATTCATATTCTTTTGATTCATTGATGTCATAGCAAGAACCAATGTATCCGGCAAAGACGCCTTTATCGTCATAGAATGGAGAACCTGAATCAAGTATCCAATGATAGGTTCCATCTTTGTGTTTAAGTCTATATTCCATTTCAAACGCTTGTTCTTTCTTGAAAGCGTCGAGGTATGTTTTAAGGCAATTATCGAAATCTTCTTCAAAGACTCCTTCGGTCCATCCATTTCCCATTTCTTGCTCCATTGTTCTCCCGGTGAAGTTAAGCCAAGATTTATTAAAAAAATCACATTTTGCATCTAATCCGGCTCTCCATATAGGATTTGGCATTTGATCAATTATTCTTAGATACAACTCTTCTTTATTTTTTTTCATATAAAATAGATTAAAAGTTATTAATTTAATTATAACATAATTATATAGCTGATTAAAGTTGTTAAACTTTTTGTTGTAGAAATCGTTAGTAATTCCCGATAAATTTACAGAACAAGTTAAAAATTAAGATGTAATATACAAATAAAAAGAGTAAAAAGTCCTAGAAATGAAAAAAGCTCTCGTCGGGACCAAGCCCTTAGAGAACCTTAATCGTCGTAATTATATTATCATTATATTTAATATATATTAACTTGTTAACAGGTCGCAGGTTCCTGTTTCTTCTCTTTCATACTATACTGATATGACTATGAAACAGAAAGATGCTTTAGCGATATTGGAAGCGGGACACAATGTCCTCTTAACCGGTCCGGCCGGAAGTGGTAAGACTTTTTTGCTAAATAAATATATTGCCTACCTAAAAAAGAAACGCATCGGTGTTGCGATAACGGCTTCAACTGGAATCGCCGCCACTCATCTCGGTGGCCGAACTATTCATTCTTGGGCTGGAATCGGAATTAAAGATCATTTAAGCTCAAGAGAGATTCAAGCCCTGACTAAAAGATCATATTTAAAGAAACAATTTGAGAAAACTAGCGTTTTAGTGATTGATGAGGTTTCTATGTTACACGCCTATCGCTTAGATTTAATTGACTCTGTCTGCCAAGCCTTCAAGGGAAATAATCTACCCTTCGGCGGAATCCAGGTTGTTATGTCTGGCGACTTTTTCCAACTACCGCCGATATCCCGCGGTCAAGGCGAGGCTGAATTTGTTTATAAAGCTAAGGTTTGGTTGGAGATGGATTTAAGAGTTTGCTATTTAGACGAACAGCATCGCCAAAACGATGAAAATATTAGTTCTGTTTTAAAAAGTTTGAGGCAGGATAAGGTTGACGTCAAGACAATGAAACTTCTTAGTAGCCGATTAAATCAGAAACCAACAACTAAAGTTAAGCCAGTAAAATTATTTACTCATAATGTTGATGTTGATTTTATTAATAATACCGAATTAAGAAAAATTGACTCTCGGGAAGTTAATTATCAGATGTCTGGGGAAGGCGAAAAGAAATTAGTTGAATCGATCAAGAAAAATTGCTTAGTTCCTGAAGATTTAGTCCTTAAGCTTGGAGCCTTGGTAATGTTTGTTAAAAATAAGTTTAAAGAAGACAAAATTGTTTATGTTAATGGAACGACTGGCGTGGTAGTTGATTTTAATGAAAGTAATTATCCGATTGTCCGCCTTAGTTCTGGCGAGAAAATTGTTGCTTTTCCTGATAGCTGGACGATTGATGATGAGCATAAAATCTTAGCTAAAATTACCCAGGTTCCTCTGCGCTTGGCTTGGGCAATTACTGTTCATAAGAGTCAGGGAATGACCCTAGAAGCCGCTGAAATAGATTTAAGTCGCTCTTTCGGTTATGGTATGGGTTATGTCGCTTTATCGCGTTTAACAAGCTTGGAAGGGTTATATTTATTGGGAATTAATGAGATGGCCTACAAGCTTAACCCCGAGGTATTTTCTTATGACAAGGAGCTTTTAGCTCTTTCGGAGGAAGCTAAAGGAAATACAAGACCTAAGACTTATAGAAAGCAGGTTGGTTTGTTGTAGGGAGGATGGGCTATTTGGAGTTATTTTCAAGCTATTAACACATGAGCGATGCTGTAAAAATTTTATATCTTTTACTGAAATAAAAACAAGTAGAATGTATAATTTTATGCGCTAAAGAGCGAGATCCTAGAGAGGAAGACGCCCACTACGACCTACATATCATTGAAGAGTTTCTGGATGATGTTGTTTGGAGGGGAATTCATTATCAAGCGGGTCATAAGAACTATGACATGTTTGATAGTTATGGAATCCGTATTCTCTTTGACCACGAAAAAGCTTTAATAATGGTTTCCGGGGAGTCAGCCGAAGAAAACGACAGCTTTATTGATGAATTTGGCAGCAAGGCCAATCACACTAAGTTGTTTGAATTAAGTATTTTATCAGAGATTGCTTATCTGCTATTTCAGCAGGAGGTTAAATTACGCCTCGGTTTTGAAGCTTCTACAAATTGTTAGTAATAAATTTGTATGATAATTGGAGGATCGCGGGAGTAAAAATAGAACAACTGTTTGCTAAAAATACTATACAATAAGGTATTTTTAGTTAATGTTCAAAGTTTTTTATTTTAAAGTTCTTGTATGTTTACCTGGCTATAATACTTTGGCCTGAGCTTTTGTTGTGATATTTTAACCTTGTTTTTAAAAATCCAAATTTGCTATTGACAATAATTGTTCAAGTCCACGAACATCGTTGACACTTTTTAAACATAATAATTAGCTAGTT
>JAQICS010000053.1 GCA_027858435.1 Patescibacteria group bacterium
ATAAAGGAATGAAAAGTCGCTTAGCTTTTTCAACAACTATATTTTGTGTTAAAAATAAAAATTTAGATATTGTCTTATTAGATGAGGTTTTAAATTCTGGTGGTGATATAAACTTTCAACAAAAAGCAACTTTAAAAATGGAAGAATTTATTGAAAAAGGTGCTGCTATTATAATGGTTAGCCATGATTTAAGCGATATAAAAAAGTATTGCAGGAAAACAATACTTCTTGATAATGGTAAAATTATTGATATAGGTCAAACTGATAAAATAATTGAAAAGTATATAAAGCTCTAATATTTAAAACCAAATTTAGCCTTAAGTAATCCTATTTTCCAAAATAGATCAGATAATACCAAAAAAGTTGCTTTTCGTGGTTTAGTGATATATTGCCAAATAGTCCAAGGTATAAACAGTATAAAATTTCGTAATTTAAATGATTCATAATTTGGATCATTTTTTAAAATATCACGATATTCTTCCTTGTTCTTATATTTTTTAATTATTATATAAACATAATAAGCTCTTTTATTTTGAGTTCTATACAACTCAGAAATAGAGCTATTATGACGATGAATAACTTGCACGTCTTTTAAAAACCTTATTTTATAACCCTGATATTTAAGCTGAATACACAAATCCCAATCTTCAAAATTTTTCAAACTATTATCAAACATAACTTTACTAAAAACTTCTTTTTTAAAAGCTACATTTTTTGTATCTAAATAGCCAACATAATTAGTATTGATTGTATCTTTAATATTATTCCAATCTTCTTCTTGTCTTATATTAGAAAAATAGTTGTCAAAATAACTTCTTTGAAATCCCATCACTATATTCTCCTCCTCTTCCTTAATTGGCTTTATCATTCTCTTTATCCAATCAATTGGTACAATACAATCTTGATCTGTCATTAAAATAATATCAGAGCTAGCTGTTTCAACCCCTTTATTCCTAGCCCAAGCCCTTCCCTGGTTTTTTTCAAAGACGTATTTAATACGTTTATCTTTTTTAATAAAGTTGAATATCACCTCCTTACTTCTGTCACTTGAGTTGTTGTCTACTACTATTATTTCATAATTTCTATAATTATTTCTTAAAATAGAATTGATTCAAAAGGACAGAATATTTTCGGCATTATAAACTGGAACAACAATACTTATTTTTTCTTCATTATTTTCCATTTTTACCTCTTTTTAAAAAATTATATAATTTTGGATTTACTTTTTCAATAAATAAACCAATTTTCCCAATTGTTCTATCAATCAAAACATAAGGACTACCTAATACTTTAACCAAACGATTCTTCCTTAAATTTCTATAGTACTCTTTTTGATCTTGTTTAGAAAATATTTTAAAATCATTATTTAAAGTTCTAAAATCAATTTCAGAAAATTTATTAAAATTATTTATCCACTCTTTATGATATACACTTTCTACTTCCCATGGTTTAACTCTACGACAAAAATGCATGATAAAAGCTTTTTGTCTTTCCTTTACCATACCATAATAATTTTCAAGTTTATCAGGTGAACTATTGTAAGTATAGGGCAGTTTTTTCCAATTATTATAATAATATAAATTAAGAGCTGATTCCTCACCTAAGAAATAAAGGTCTTGATATTTAAAATACAGATCAATTATTTCAGAAAATGTATTATTATTTATAATATTTGTATTAAATGAAAACACGCCAGTATTAAAAGCTAATTTTCTAAAATTATACTTTTTCCTAAAATCTTTGGTTTTTTCTTTATTATTAATAAACTCATTTTTAAGCTTAAAACTTTGTGCCTGTGGTGATTTAAAACCAGATCCCAATAATTCATGTAAGGAATAATTTACAATAATATCTGCATCTAGAAAAACAATATTTTTATATTTTTTAAATTCTTTTTTAAACAAATATAATTTTGATAATAACAATGGAGGATAAAAACCTCCACCACACTTTATAGTTGAAATTAACTCTGGTTGATAGACAATAATCCCCCTGTCCGTAAAATCTTTAACCTCCTCTTTTTTTAAACTAGAAGATATAAGCATATAATCTCCATCCCAACCAGCATTTAAATAAACTGATGCAAATAACTGCTTAGCTGCGTTTACAAAATTTGTATCAGCCAGTGATACTAATAAATTATTCTTTTTTTTCCAAACACCTTTATCACTGTAATAATTATCGCTAAACCAATTAATGGTTTTAACTAAACCATTTTCAATATTAGTTCTTTTTTTATTTATAAATCTTCTATCTTTTAAATTTAAACTATTATTATCAAAACTAAGATTTGAATGTATGTAACTATAATCTTCTTTTTTGTTTTCCAATTTAAATATTAACTTAGCAACTTGTTTAACTGTATATATACGTTTATCACTTATATCAATAATTCCATTTTTTCTTTTTTCTAAAATAAATAGAAGTATTTCAATTAAATCATCTATATATATTAACTCAAGTTCTTGATTCCCTTTTCCATAAATAGGAACAGCTTTGTTGTTTAATACATTTTTTATGAGCGTCGGTATTAATACATCTTTATTTAAATCAAATCCAGGCCCATATATATTAGCTATTCTTGGTATATATAAATTTATATTCTTATCTTTTAATTTTTGTTTTGCTTTTTTTTCAATTTCCAGTTTTGATAAACTGTAGTTATAATCAGATTTATTATTAAAAGCTCTATAGACATAAGTAGAGCTTAGAATCATAAAATCTTTAATATTTTTTAAAATAACTAAATCCAAAATGTTATTAAACAATTTTAAATTACTGTCATATATCTCCTTAGCGTTATCTTTTTTAAACTTATAATTACCATCAACAGCTGCGCAATGAATAAGCGTATCTATTTTTTTATTTTCAAAATAATTAAATAGTTTTTCTTTATTAAATAAATCAATGTTTACATATTTAATGTTAGAACTACTTAATTTGTTCTTTCTTTTTAAATCTTTATCACCCTTAACAAGAGCAATTATTGAAACATTGCTGTTTCTTAGCTTTCTTATAATACTTGAGCCTACATAACCTTCTGCTCCAGTAATAACAATATTTTTATTTTTTAACCTATTAATTTTCATTATATTAAACTTTTTATTTTTTCAATAAAACTACTTACTGAAAACTTTTCTGCTTGTTTTAAATTATTGTATAAGTAATAGTTTTTGTCTTTTTCTAAATTATTTTCAACATCATTTATAGCTTTAACTATTTTATTTTCATCTATATCATCAATTAAAATACCATTAACATCATTTTTAATTGTCTCCTTAAACCCACCTTCATTTGCGGCTACAACCGGTTTTCCAAAACTCATCGCTTCCACAGGAGTTAAGCCAAAATCTTCATCCCTAGCTGTTGCTAAGAAACCAATACAATTTTTATATAAATTATTTAACTCTTCTTTCGCTACCCAGTTTTTTATCACAACATTTTC
>JAQICS010000016.1 GCA_027858435.1 Patescibacteria group bacterium
TTTTAAATACTATTGATAAGAAATACAGAGAAATACTTGTTTTAAAATTTTTAGAAGAAAAAAGCTACCAAGAAATATCTGATATTTTAAAGAAACCACAAGGAACAGTTGCTTCCATGATGAATAAAGCAAAGGATAAGTTTAGGGAAGAAATTAAAAAACAAGGAATTAATTTTTAAATATATGAGTGAACAAAAAGACAATTTTGCTAAAAATTTAATAGATAAAATTAAGACTGAAAACATTGAACCAAAACCACGTTGGCATTTTTTACTTAAAAATTATGTTGTTTGGTCTGTTGGTTTCTTATCTTTAATATTTGGTGCCTTAGCTACCTCTGTTGTTATTTATCTTTTAAAACATAATAGTTGGCAACTAGGAGGACAATCGGGAAATTTATTGTCATTTTTTCTTTTAACTCTTCCTTATTTTTGGTTATTATTTTTGGCTCTATTTATCTACATCATCTTCTATAATTTAAAACATACTAAGAAGGGGTATAAATTTAAACCAATGTATATAATTTTAGCCGCTGTTTTTGGAAGCATTATTCTAGGGGAACTTTTCTTTTTAGGAGGAATGGGTAAGCGAATTGATGATGTTTTAGGATCCAAGGCTCCATTTTACAAAGAAATGTTTAATCCACATCTTCAATATTTTTGTAATCCAGAAAAAGGAAGATTAACTGGTGTTTTAATTATTGAAGATAATGAAACAGGCTTAATAGATCCAGCCGGGAATTATTGGGATATTAGTTTTAAAGAAAATAAAATAAATAATATAGATTTTTTAACTGGACAGGTTGTAAATATTTTAGGGAGTATTAAGGAGGGTGAAAACAATTCTTTTGAAGCTGTAATAATTAAGCCAGCTAATTCTGGCGAAGAATTTATCAGAAGGTTCAGAGATAGACCCTGTCCACGTAAAGACTGTCCAATGGCATCTGGTTTACATAAATTTGAAAAAGAATGGCCTAACGATTATTTAAAAAGATTTCCAGAAAAACCAGAAGAGATGGGTTTCAAAATTAATATTATTCAATAATTGAAGAAAAAAATACCTTTTGCGTATTAGTTAGTAGAAAGATAATTTATTAACTAAAAAAATTATGAAAAACAAAAATTTAGTAAAAGGAGGCCTTATTTTTTCAGCCTTTGCCTTAGTTGCTCTAGGAGTAATAAGCGTACAGGCCGAGGCCGCTAGTGAAGATAATTTATTCAAATCTTTTAGAAGAGGAGGAGATGAAATGTCTCAACAACTAAGACAAGGAGAGGGGATGAATTTTCAAAATCTAAGTGAAGAAGAAAAGCTTAAGTTTGAAGAGGAAAGAGAGTTAAGAAGAGAAGAAGCTGGAACAAGAAGAGCGGAGATGGGCGAAAAAAGAGAATTAATAGAAAAAGCTGTAGAAAATAATGATTATCAAAGCTGGAAATCACTTGTACCGGAGGATTGCCCAATGATTGAGGAAATAAATGAAGAAAACTTTTCAGAATTAAAGGATAATATAGGTCAACACATGGGAAGAATAAAAAATATGGAAAATGGATTTGAGGGAAGAGGAAGACACAGAATGCTAATTAATTCAGAAAAATAAGTTTTTAAACATAGTTTTATTAAAACAAACTCCAAAAATGGTATTTAGTAAGAGTAGGGAATAATACCCCCAAACTACTATTTACCTTCTTAGGGGTTTGTTTTTTTAATATTTTTATAGTTTAATAAAACTTGATTTTATTACTATATACTGAGATAATGGAGGTAATAATTATCTTATTTTCCATATATGACAAACTATCTATATATCTTTGGGGCTGTAATTGTAGTTTCGGCTATTTCCTTGATAGGAGTTATTTTTTTATCACTATCTAATAAGTTGATAAAGAAAATAACTATGTTTTTAGTTAGCTTATCAGCCGGAACACTGCTTGGTGATAGTTTCTTTCACCTTATCCCTGAAAGTATTGAAAAAGCTGGTCATGGAAATAATGGTGATATGATATGGGTTGCCCTTATTATCGGATTACTATCCTTTTTTGTTTTAGAAAAAGTAATACATTGGCGTCATTGCCATGTTCATGCTTGCGATGAACATCCTCACCATTTAGGAAAAATGAATTTAATTGGTGACTGTATGCATAATTTCTTTGATGGAATTATCATTGCTGGTTCTTTTTTAGTTAGCATACCACTGGGCATAACTACTTTAATAGCGGTAATTGCTCACGAAATACCTCAAGAGATAGCTGATTTTGGAGTTTTAATATATTCTGGTTATAGCAAGAAGAAGGCAATACTTCTTAATTTCTTAACTGCTTTAACGGCAATTTTAGGTGCCGCTTTTGCAATAATTCTTGGTTCAAATATTGATTCTTTCTCTACATTTATTATCCCATTTACCGCTGGAGGTTTTATCTATATTGCTACCGCGGATTTATTACCAGAATTAAAAAAAGAAGTAGGGGTAAAAAAATCATTATATCAATTTTTAACTATAATATTTGGAATTGCTATTATGATTTTTTTAAAGCTAATATTCTCCTAAAGTCATTAAAAAAAAGCCCGTCTTTTTGACAGGCCTCTGTTTAAGGTTTAATATTTTAAGCATAACTTATTTCCGGTACTTTTATATAGGAATATATCATTAGATATAGACCAGAAAAGCATAGCACCAACGAATCGGTTGATGAATAGGAATTAAAAAATATTTGTTCAATAAAGTTTAAATTATAAAAAGTTTGATGAACAAAGAGAGTAAATGATACAAGTAGTATCATTGTTCCGATAACAAAACGTAATGTTTGCTTTAAGGGGCTAGTAAAAAAAGTAAATATCCAGAAAATACCAAAGGTAAAGACTAGAATTTGCGCTGAATTTTTAATACCATCTAATTGACCTAATTCAAAGTTTACAATTTTGTTGATAAGAATTATAAAAGTAATGGTAAAGAGAGTAACGATACCCGAATACACCGCTAAAAAAGCTTTTGATTTTGTTTCCATTTCATCTAATTTTAAAAGTTCTACTATAATTTCAGCAAATATTTAAAATATTGTCAATATATATGTTAAAAAACGAACCATTAGCTTCATACTATCGGCCAAGAAAATTAAGAGATTTATATGGCCAAGACAAAGTAGTTGGAAAAGACTCCTGGCTTGTGGCTGCCATTGTAAGTGACAGGGTGCCATCATTAATACTATGGGGGCCTCCAGGAAGCGGAAAGACAACATTAGCTTCAATTATAGCCAAAGAAACTAAGGCGGACTTTGAAGAGCTTTCAGCGACATCTTCAGGTATTAAAGATTTAAAAATCATTATTGAAAGAGCTAAAGAAAATAAAAGGCTAGGTCTTAAAACAATACTATTTATTGATGAAATTCATCGCTGGAACAAAGCTCAACAAGATGCCCTTTTGCCTCAAGTTGAAAATGGTACAATTATTTTAATTGGTGCTACAACTGAGAATCCAAGCTTTGCTGTTAACAGCGCTCTTTTATCTCGTTCAAAGGTTGTAATTCTTGATTCACTGTCACAAGAGTCACTACAAAAAATTATTAAACGAGTAGCACGTGATTTAAAAGTATCAATTAAAAAAGATGTAATATCTTTAATGGCTATTGTAGCAAATGGTGATGCTAGAAAAGCTTTAAACATACTAGAGAGTGCGGTGGAAATATCAACTACTAGAAAAAAAGAGATTGATCAGACTTTAATTAAAGATATAATTAATAAGCCAGGTCTTGTTTATGATAAATCAGGGGAAGAGCATTATAATATTATTTCAGCTTTTCATAAATCAATGCGTGGCGGTGATGCTGATGCTTCAATATACTATTTAGGAAGAATGATTGAAGCTGGTGAAGATCCTCTATATGTTGCCAGAAGAATGATAAGGTTTGCCTCAGAAGATATTGGCTTAGTTAATAATAGCGCTTTAATGTTAGTTAATTCAACTTATGAAGCATGTGCTAAAATTGGTTTACCAGAATGTTCCGTTAATCTGGCTCATTGTGCGAGTTATTTAGCTAAATCTAAAAAAAGTGTGGCAGTATATTTAGCCTATAAAGAAGTTAAAGCTGAGATTGAGTATAGTGGTAATTTAAAAGTTCCTATTCATCTTAGAAATGCGCCCACAAAACTAATGAAAGAAATTGGTTATGGTAAAGACTATAAATATACTCCATTAGAGGATGATAGCACTCAAGAATACTTACCCGAAGAATTAAAAGGAAGAAAGTTTTTAAAATCAGAAAAATAATGGATATCAATAATATACAATTTTTACAAACAAAAGAAGGTAAAAAAGTGTTAACAGAAATGTCTGAATTGTCTTGGAATAAAAGACATAAGTATTTGTTTTCTACTAAAGAAAAAGTAAGAAGAAGTCATATTTCAGCAGCTTCAGCTTTATTGGAATCAAGAGAAAAAGCAGAAGGAAAGTTTACTAAAAATAAAGAAATGTTTTTTTCTTCTCTTGGTTTAGGACAATCAACTAGCGAAGAAATAGCTATTCATATTAGTAGTCGTTTTCATAAAGACTGGGTAGTGGCTGATCTTGCTTGTGGAATTGGAGCCAACAGTATTTTTCTGGCAAAGAAATGCAAAGCTGTCTTTGCCATTGAAAAAGACGAAGCAATAATTTCTTGTGCGAAGATTAATTCCAAGGTTTATCAAGAAGACAATAAAATAAAATTTTTAAACACAAGTGCTGAGGAGTTTATAATCTCAAAAGACTTTTCAGCAGTTGATGCCGTTTTTATTGACCCTGATAGAAATAGAGAAAATAACACCAAAACTCGCTCTATTTTAAACTCTGAACCTAAAATACTAGAAATATTACCTGAAATATTTAAACAGACTAAAAATGTGGCTATTAAAATATCACCAGCTTTTGATTGGAAAGAGATAGAGCTACTACCTGAAGAGCCGGAAATTGAAGTGATATCTGAAAAAAACAACTGTAAAATGGCTATACTATGGTTTGGTGATTTAAAGAAAGATAAAAGAAGTGCAACTTGTTTTAGGGATAATAAAGTCTATAATTTTTCATCTAGTGATATTTATGAAAAAGCTAGTATAGATACAAAGCCTAATAATTATATATTTGAACTAGATAAAGCAATAACTAGAGCAAAACTTTCAGATTCTTTTGCAAATTATAATAATTTTAAAAAGATTGATATAAACGGAAGATATCTTAGCTTAGAAAAGAAAATATCTGGACCAGGTAGATTATTAAAAATAATACTTGCTAAAAAGATTTCTCTTAGAAAACTTGATAAAGAATTAAAGAAACTTGAAATAGACAGAGCGGAAATAATAGCGAAGAACTTTTTTCTAAAACCAGAGAAAATTAGAGACAAGTTAAAATTAAAAGATGGTGGTGAATTTGTCATTTATGTAATTGAAATAACTAAAAATGATAATTTAATGCTGGTGGCTAAAAAGATTTAACTATTTTTTAAAAATTTGCTATAATATTAGCATAATGAAATTAATAACAAGACTATGAATAAAAAAATTATTTATATTATTTCCGCAGTCTTAATTGCTGTTGTTATAATCTTTGTTATCGCTTTTTCAAATCCAAATGTGGATATTGAAGAAAATAACAGAGAAGTGGATAATAATGTGACAAATGATGATGATAAGACCACTTTAACTTTTGCTGCTCATTGGACAGAAGATGTACAAATGAATGGTATTTATGATGAGGATGGTAATTTAGTTGAAAAGGGTTTAAATCATTATTTAGATGAATATTCAGCTTTAAATCCAGATGTTGAATTTCAAGTTAGAACAATTGCCTATTCAGAATATGAAAATAAATTGAGAGTTTTAGATGATGCTGGAATTGTGCCTGATATTTTTCAAATATATTCTCCTTGGGGAGTCTCTTACGCAGAAGAAGGAATGATTGCTGAAGTTCCTGAAGATATTAAAACCAAAGTATCAGAAAACTATATCTCAACCGCCGGTGTAACTATTAATGATGAAATAATGGGAATTCCTGGTGAAATTAATGACTTTTCTTTGATGTATAATAAAGAGATTTTCAAGGATGCTGGTGTGGTAAATAGAAGTGGAGAAGCTTTAGCTCCAACAACTTGGGATGATGTACTAAAAACAGCAGAGAAAACAACTGAGTATGATAGTAACGGTAACATTTCTCAATATGGATTTGCTTTTACTAAGGATTTAGATTGGGCAGCAGTTGATCCATTCCTATCACTACTTTTCACTAACAATGGAGAATACTTAAGTGAAGATTACAGTGAAGCATTATTTAATAGTGAAGAAGGAATAGAGGTTCTAGATGGTATTAAAGAATTATTTGATAATTCATATACTGATGTAAACTCTAATGTTTGGGATTTCAGTGAAGGAAAAGTAGCGATGGCTTTTATCGCTCCTTGGACAGAAAGTGTATTTAAAGATCAAATGGGAGATGACTTTGAAGAAGTAGTTGGTGTAGCTCCTGTTCCATTTTTTGAAGAACCAGACACACTACAATACAGTTGGTTTATCGGTGTTATGGATAAATCTAAAAATAAACAAGAAGCATGGGATTTTTTACGATGGTTTACCACAGACATTCAAGAAGAAACAAATACAACTCGTTATGGTGACTTGCTTGCTAGAACAATTAAAGCTATTCCAGCTCATGAGCAAGATTTAGAAAATAACAGCGATGTCTTAGAAGATAACTTCTTTAAAGAACCATTCATTTCTCAACTTGAATATTCTACTCCTGAGCCTAATGTATTAAAAGCAGCGGAAATAAAAAAGATTTTAATGGATGAAGTTCAAGCTGCTTGGCTTGGAAAAGATTCAAAACAAGCCCTTGATGACGCAGCTCAAAAGGTGAATTTAATATTAGAAGAGAATAAATAAATATTAAATAATAAAATTTTTATGAAAATAAAATCAAATAGTTTAGTTTTCAAAATTATCTTTTTTGGGGTAATCTTAGTCTTTATCTCACTTTTAACCTTTTCCTCAATCTTTTTGATTAATCAACATAAAAAAATATCTGAGCAAATTGTTGAAAAAGGGGTAATCTTTGCTCAATTTAGTGCTAAATCAATTTACGATGATTATGTAAATTTCTACACACAATCATCTGAAAAAGGTTTTTCAATTTTTAAAGAAAGAACAGAAAATAAATTACAAAGGAATAAAGATATAGTTGATTTGAGCTTAATTTCAAGAGAGGGAAGAATTCTTTTTAACATTAAAGATTTGGAAAATAATCAATATTACAGTGGCAATGTAAGAAACATTAGTGACCCTGACACTCTTAACATGTTAAAGAGTAGTGAAATAGATTACAGAGAGATTGAATATGAAGGAGAAAGAGCGATAGAAATTGTTATGCCAATTGAAGAATTGTCTGGTGACCACGTTTTTTCCATTAATTATATTGTTTCATTTGAATCATTTAGAGATCAAATGTTTATCATATACAGAGACATTGGAATATCCTTTTTAATTGTTTTCATTCTTGTAACCCTTATATCTATCCCATTCTATTCTAGTATCACTAAACCTATTAAAAAATTAAGTAATTTAACTAAGAAGATTAAAGAAGGTGATTTAGGAGTAAAGGCAGAATTTGAAAAATCTAGTAGTGATGAAATTGGTGTTTTAGCTGAAAACTTTAACGTCATGGTTGATGATCTTCGTGAATCAAGAGAAAGAGGTGTTGAGGAAAAAAAGCAATTAGAAGAAGATTTAAAAAACAAGGTAAAGGAAATTCAAGAAGAAAAAGAGAAAATAAAAGACGAAAACAACGAAATTGAAAATAAGTTAGTGAA
>JAQICS010000065.1 GCA_027858435.1 Patescibacteria group bacterium
CAATTATATATAATAATCAATTTAGCTACTATTTTTTCATTAAACAAAACTGTGAGTCAAAATCAAGTATAGCTAATAGAAAGAGGGTAGAGTATGTATACTCAGAACCATTTAATTGTGATGATTTTGAGGTAGTTGGTAGGAATAGTTATGAGAATTTGGTATTATATAAATATGCAGGAGAAACCTTATATGAATAAATTTATTACAATATTACTTCCTTGTTTAAATGAAGAAAAAGCCATTCCTCATTGTTTGACTGAGATTAATAAGCTAAAAAAAGATAGGAATCTCAATTTTGAACTACTTGTTGTTGATAATGGTTCAAGTGATAGTAGTGTGAAATTACTTGAAGAATGGAAAGATAAAATTAAAGAAATAAGAGTTTTAAAAGAAGAGAGAAGAGGATACGGGTTTGCTTATTTAAAAGGATTAAAAGAAGCCAAGGGAGAGTACATATATATGTCTGACTTAGATGGCTCGTATGATTTTTCTGAATTATTATCTTTTGAAAAAGAATTTGAAAAAGGTAGTGATTTAGTTATTGGAAATAGATTTTCTGGAAAGATGTCCAAAAAGTCTATGACTTTCTTACACCGCTTTATTGGAAATCCAATACTTTCAAGATTAGTTAGAGCTTTTTTTAAGGTTAAAGTAAAAGATATTCATTGTGGTGCTAGAGCAATTTCTAAAAAGGCTTTAGACAAGCTTGATCTTAGAACCGGGGGGATGGAATTTGCCTCTGAGATGATAATAAAGGCTAGTAGAGCTAATTTAAATATTTCTGAAGTTAAAGTCTCTTATAATAAAAGAATTGGTAAGTCAAAGCTACAAAGCTTTAGAGATGGATGGAGACACCTACGTTTCATTTTACTCTATTCACCTAGCTTTTTGTTTATATTACCAGGTCTTATAACTTTTTTTATAGGCTTAATTGGTTTTATACTTTTCTATTTCTTTGATCCAGTTATTTTTGGTATTACCTTTATGTGGCACCCCTTATTTGTGTTTTCCGCTTTAATATTAATAGGATATCAACTGTTAATATTTGGCTCATTTTCCAAAATTTATGCCATAAATCATTTAGGTGATTATAGTGAAACATTTTCTAAGCTCTTTAAGATGTTGAAAATAGAAAAAGTGGCACCAATTAGCTTTTTAGTTATGCTAATTGGTGTTTCTATTTTTGTATTTGTTTTTATTAAATGGCTTCAAAGTGGCTTTGGAGACATTAATCAAGTAGAAAACATGCTTCTTGCACTTACAATTTCTGTAATTTCTGTTGAAACCTTTTTCTCAGCCTTTATGTTTAGTGTATTAAGTATTAAGAATAAAAATTAATGAAAATAGCGGTACTTCACAATTATTTAGATAATATTGGCGGATCGGAAAAAGTTGCCCTTATTTTAGCTAAAGAATTAAAGGCGGATCTTTATACCACTAATATTGATAAAGATAAGATTAAAAAAATGGGTTTTTCAGATATTTTTCCTTCAATTTACTCAATTGGAAAAATACCTAAAAAAGCTCCCTTTAAACAACAATTAGCTTTATGGAAGTTTAGATGTAAAAAAATACAAGGATATGATTATTACATCATAGCTGGTGACTGGGCGGTATCAGCGGCTGTCAACAACCATCCAAATATTTGGTATTGTCATAGTCCTTTAAATGAACTATGGCAATTTAAAGATTTTGTTAAAAAAACAATGCTAAAATCCTGGCAAAAACCAGTTTATGATATTTGGGTGAGATATAATAGATATTTGACTAAAAAATATGTTAAATATGTTGATAAACTTGTATGCAATTCTAGTAATACCAAACAAAGGATTAAAAAATATTACAGAAAAGAAGCAGTGGTTATACATCCACCAGTTTATGTAAAAGATAAAGATATAAGTAAAGATATAAGTAAAGATACAAATAAAGATATTAAGGGGAATAAAATAATAAATAATAATGATGCGGAAGATAAATCAGAAAATGGGTATAAATACTGGTTATCAGTTAATAGATTAACTGCTAATAAGAGAATTGAACTTCAACTTAAAGCTTTTTCTAAATTAAGAGATCATAAATTAATTATTGTTGGCAGTTATGAAAAAAATGTAAAACAATTTGAAGAGTATAAACAAAAGATAGAAAG
>JAQICS010000024.1 GCA_027858435.1 Patescibacteria group bacterium
GGATGGATGATTCCTATTCTGGAGCAGTTCCCTTAGCAAATCCTGGGACAGAAATTAAAGGTAAATGTGCGCCACGTGAATATGTTCGTGGTTGTTATGTTGAATTGGATAACAAAACACATACCATAACTTGTCCTATGATACCTGAGCAAAAATATCTTAGATAAATAATATAATTAGCTATTTAAATCTATGAAAAAAAGAAAAAAATGCTTAAGTATCTCGAAATTGAAAAAGGATGGACTTAGTGTTTAATTGTTTAAACGAGCAGCTGGGAAACCACTGCTTTTTTTATTTGTGTAAAAATATTAAGTTAAAGTATATTTTTAATAATATTATTTAATAATATCATTATTGTGATATAATAAGTTGTAGAAAATAACCAAATAAAAAAATGTGTTCAATTTTAAAAATTAATTAATATGGTTTTAGAATCAAGTGTAATAACTCTACTTATCGTTTTAAGTATAGGACTACTTCTACCAGAACTGTTTAAAAAACTAAGACTTCCTTTTTTAACATTCATTATCTTAGCTGGAGCAGCTTTAGGTCCAAATGGTTTAAATTATATACAAAGTAGTGAAACTATTTCAGTTTTTGGTTTTTTAGGAATGGCTTTTTTAATGTTTATGGCTGGTCTTGAAACTGATATTACTCAAATATATAAGTCAAAGAATAAAATAGTATTAATGGCTCTTTTTAATTCTTTGTTTCCATTTTTAACAGGATTGTTAATAACTAGACTCTTTGGTTATTCCTGGATTGAAAGTTTAGTTGTAGGTGTTGTTTTTATCTCCTCATCTGTAGCTATAATATTTTCATCGATTAAAGATAATAAGCAGTTATCTAAAGATACCCTGCAATTAATACTTTCAGCAGTAATGGTAACTGATATCATTAGTTTAGTAGCTATTGGTTTTTTGTTTCAAACAGATACTCAAATAACCAAGTTTCCGCTGCCAATATATCTTCTAATTCTTTTAGTATCAATTGTCTTATTGTTTAAAATAATACCAATAATTTCTAAAAAAATATTAAAGAAAAGGTTTTTAAAAAATGTTGGCTATGAAAGAAGACTGCGATATGTGGTAATTGTTTTAATTTCAGTAGTAGCGTATTTTTCATTTTTAGGCGCTCATCCAATTTTAGCTTCGTTTTTAGCTGGACTTTCTTTGTCAGGGGTTATTTCCTCTGGTGATGATGATGTGTTAATGCATAAAATTCATACAATTGGTTACGGATTATTTATACCTGTCTTTTTCTTTGTAGTGGGAATGGAGATAGATTTAGGGGTATTAAAAGATTTTGATGCTAAAAATTTATTAATAATATTATTAATTCTTGGTTTATTGGTATCTAAATTTGTAAGTGGGTATATTTCTGGAAGGTTGTCTAAAATATCTAAAAAAGAGTCACTTATATTTGGTTCAATTTCAATTACCCAACTTACAACAACTTTAGCTGTTACCTATACTGCTTCATCGGTAAATCTTTTGAGTCCAACGCTTATTACTGGTATAATCCTTTTAGCGATTATAACAACTATTGTTGGACCAATTTTAAGTTCTTATGTTGCTAAGTTAAATATTTAAAATTTACTAATTAAAATATATTAGAAAATTAGATTATTTGCTTATAAAGATCTCAGTGATAAAGATAATGAAAGTGTTGTATTTTCAGTAGAAGATAATGGTATAGGAGTTCCTTTGTCAAATAGCGTTGAAGTATTTAAAAAGTTTTTTAGATGCCCAGAGGCTATCTCAAAATCTCCTAACGGCTTAGGAATAGGCTTATTTATCGCTAAGAATTTTGTAAAACTACATGGTGGTGATATTTGGTTTGAAAATAAAGAAGAAGGAGGAACAAATTTTTTATTCTCAATTCCTTTAAATTAATATAAAGTAAAATAATATCAGTTGTAATAAATATGATTAAGGTTAAAAATCTAAGTAAAAAATTTAAAAATTTTGTAGCAGTTGATAATATTTCTTTTGAAGTTCCAGCTGGAGAAATATTTGCCTTTTTAGGGCCTAATGGTGCTGGTAAATCTACTACCATTAAGATGCTAACCACTCTTCTAAAACCCAGTGATGGTGAAATGACTATTAATAATATTGATCCAGTCAAAGATCCAAAAGAAACACGACGTTCTTTTGGTATAGTGTTTCAAGACCCAAGCTTAGATGAAGACTTAACTGCTTGGGAAAATATTAATTTTCATGGTGTTTTGTATGGAGTACCTAAGAAAGTTAGAAAAGAAAGGGGAGAGCAGTTGTTGAAATTAGTTGAGCTATGGGATAGAAGAAAGTCTTTGGTTAAAAAATTTTCTGGTGGCATGAAAAGAAGATTAGAAATTGCCAGAGGGTTACTTCACCATCCTAAAGTTCTTTTTTTAGATGAGCCAACCTTAGGCCTTGATCCACAAACAAGAAATTTAATGTGGTCTTATTTAAAAGAGTTAAATAAGTCTGAAAAAACAACTATATTCTTTTCTACTCACTATATGGATGAAGCAGAAAGAATTGCTGATAGAATAGCTATTATTGATCAGGGAAAAATAATCACCATTGGCAGCGCTGAAGAATTAAAAAAACAAACAAGCACAGAATCTTTAGAGGAAGCATTCTTAAAGTTAACTGGCAAAAAGATAAGGGATGAAGAAGCAAATAATGTTGATAGAATGAGGAAATTTAATAGAAGATAATATGCAAAAAATATATATATTTTGGTTAAGACAAATTAAAAAATATTTTCGTTCCAAATCAAGAATAATTGGGTCACTAGGTCAACCAATTCTTTTTTTGTTGGCCCTAGGTTATGGTTTTGGTTCAGTTTTTCAACAAGCCGGAGAAGGAAACTATTTAAATTTTTTAGCACCAGGCATAATTGCCATGAGTATTATTTTTACTGCTATCTTTTCAGGTATAGAGGTAATTTGGGATAGACAGTTTGGTTTTTTAAAAGAAACCCTAGCGGCACCAGTTTCAAGATTACAAATTATGATCGGTAGAACTTTAGGAGGAGCAACTGTAGCTACTTTTCAGGGAATACTTGTTCTTTTTATTTCTCTTTTATTTGGATTAGAATTATCTAGCTTTTCATTTATTATTCCAGCAATTTTAGTTATGTTTTTAATTGCTCTTCTTTTTACTGCAATAGGCACCTTAATTGCTTCACTTTTAGAAGATATGCAGGGTTTTCAATTAATTATGAATTTTCTTGTAATGCCTCTTTTCTTTCTATCAGGTGCTCTTTATCCACTAGATAATTTGCCAAATTTTTTAACTATTATTACCAAAATAAATCCACTCTCATATGGAGTGGATGCTTTAAGAATTTTATTGACAGACAATGGGCATTTTTCACTTAGCTTAGATATACTTGTTTTAAGTGTTTTCACTGCTTGTTTATTATTCTTGGGTAGTTTTTTCTTTAAAAGAATTCAAGTATAAATACTTAGGCATTTCTGCTCATAGCAAAACTTCTTCCGTAATTTTCTTGTATATATCTTTCTTTTAAGTTATGTAAATCTTTTTTTAAATTATAAGGAGTAGCAACGTGCTTTAATATAACCTCATATCCCTCGCTACCAGCGGTATTAATTGATATAGTGCCGGTTTTAAGTATTCGCTCAATTAAACTTTGACTAACATTAACATCGGTAATACGACTAAATTTTGCTGATATTGTTTTAGTGCCAATCCAACCTTTTTTAATTAACACCCTGTCTGTAGTAAAAACAAATTCATTGCTAACTTTTAAATAAAATAGATAGTAGAAGAGAATTAAAGGAATTATTATAAAAATGTAGGTCATAATTGCAATTTCAATGAAATTAATATTTTGACCATTTTTTAAATTAAGAAAATTAAAAGAGCCTGAATCATTAACTGCTATATTTTCACTAAAATTATATACTGGATTAAGATCTCTATTGAAATTAAAGAACTCAGGCATATTTTCTTGAACAAGCATTAAAACTATGGTTATTAAAGCTAAAAAGATAGCCCATTTAATAAAGGCAATAATCATTTTAATGTTTAAATAAATTTTACTAAGTGAAAATACCGATTTCACCTTCTCATCTTGTCCTAGAGATCTTTTTACAATACTACTGTAATTATTAATTGTCATAAATTTAAATTATTATATTCACATTTTAGCAAAAAAATAGATAAATGATAAGCTTGTCGAATTGATTTTGACGGGGTAGAATATAAATACTATGAAATTATTTTCAGTAAAAAATAAAAATAATAGAAAAAGGAGGCTAATAGACTCTTTAAAAGAGAAAGATGAAGACCCATTTTTAATTAAAGAGGGTAAGTTTGATTATAAAAATCTTAAAGATTCTGTCTATTATTCTGACTGGACAGAAGAAGCTTTCTTATCAGATACAGGAGGTAAAGAAACTGTTAGTCGTTCCTTTGATTATAAAAATATAAAGTATTTCTTTATATTATTTATTGTAGGTTTTCTAATATTAATTATTAGAGCTTTTTCTTTGCAAATAATTAGTTATGAAAAGTATGCACTACTTGCTGAGAGTAATAGAAGTAGGCAAACTAATATAGAGGCTAAAAGAGGAATAATATATGACTCTGAAATGAAACCACTTGTTAGAAATAAGGCTAATTTCGTATTGTATTTTAGACCAATTGATATGCCATCTGATGAGATTGAAAGAGATGGGATGTTGCGTAATTTAGCTAATTATTTGCAACAAGACAATCTTTATCAACAAAAAAAAATAAAAGAAGAAACAAATAAAGAAGAAGATAATGATAAAATTGAGATGGTGGCTGATAATTCTTTGTATTTTGAAATGCAAGAAAAGCTATCTAAAATTAAAATCGGTAGTTTAGAATCATATCAACCCTTGTTTATCAAAGATAATATTGACTATGACAAAGCTATATTATTAAATCTTAAAGAAGAAAATTGGCCTGGTGTTTTTGTTTCAGATAAGATTAGTCGCGAATACCTTTATACATCAAATGATAAAGAATCGGTATTAGCTACTAGCTCTTTGCCTCATCTTTTAGGATATACTGGTAAAATAAATGAAGAAGAATATAATAGTTTAGGTAAAAACTATTCCTTAATTGATTATGTTGGTAAAACAGGGCTTGAGTATAAGTATGAAAAAGAACTAAAAGGAATTCCTGGTTTTAAAAGAGTTGAAGTAGATGCTCTTGGCAGACAAAAGAAAGTAATTAGTGAATCCTTGCCTCAAGATGGTTATAGTTTAAAATTAAGTCTTGATTTAGATCTTCAGTTAAAAGCCGAAGAAATTATTAAAAAATATTTAGAAGAAAACGATTTATCTCGTGCATCTTTTGTCGCTCTTGATCCAAGAGATGGTTCTGTTCTATCTATGGTGTCCTTGCCTTCATATGATAATAATAAATTTATTGGAGGAATTAGCCAAGATGATTATAATAAACTACTTAAAAATCCTGATAAACCACTTTTAAATAGGTCAATCTCAGGTGAATATCCATCTGGTTCAACTATAAAACCAATTTTTGCTGCTGGTGCCTTAGAGGAGGAGATAATAACTGAGTGGACAACTTTTTTAAGTACTGGTGGTTTAAGAATTGGACGTTGGTTTTTTCCAGATTGGCGAGCTGGTGGTCACGGAAGAATTAACGTAAAACAAGCAATTGCTAATTCAGTTAATACTTTCTTCTACTATATTGGTGGAGGCTATGGTGATTTTAAAGGACTGGGAGTTAATGGTTTAGTAAAATATTCTAGATTATTTGGTTTAGGAGAGAAAACTGGTATTGATCTTTCAAATGAAGCAGATGGCTTTATTCCTACTCCAGAATGGAAAAGAGAAAAATATGGTGAAAATTGGTATGTTGGAGACACGTATCACTTTGCAATTGGACAAGGTTTCACTCTTGTAACTCCACTACAAGTTGCAAGCTATGCCTCAATCTTAGCTAATGGAGGAACAGTGTATAAACCATATATTGTAAAAGAAATACTTGATGTTCAAAATGAAGTTGTAGAAAAGATTGAACCAGAGATTGTAAAAGATAATATAATATCTCAGGAAAACATGAAAATAGTAAGAGAGGGAATGAGAGAGACAACAGAAACTGGAAGTGCAGCATCATTTAATAGAATTCTACCAGTAAAATCAGCTGGTAAAACTGGTACAGCTCAGTGGTCAACTCAAAAAGATCCACATGCCTGGTATATGGGTTTTGCCCCCTATGAGGAACCAGAGATTGCCTTCATGGTTTTAGTTGAAGAAGGTTATGAAGGAAGTACAATGGCTGCTCCAATAGCTCGTGATATATTACTATGGTATTTTAATCAAGAAGATTTTAAAGTAGAGGATAATTAATATAATAATTAATATGGGAATAGAGTTAAATTTGCCTTTATGGTTTCACCTATTAATACATTTAACAGTTGCTCTTGTAGGTGGTTATTTATTAGGAAAATATAATAATAAACTAAAATTGGGAGTTATCGCTGGATTTTTGGGTGGTTTTTTAATTGACCTTGATCACGTAATAGAATATTTTATTTCATATGGTTTAAAGTTTAATTTAAATAAATTTTTAAATGGTTATCAATTTCTAGAAAGTGACAAGGTTTACTTAATTTTTCATGCCTATGAATTAGTTATATTATTTCTTCTTCTTGCTTATTTATTTAGAAAAAAAGCAAATATAAAGATATTTATAATAATATTTACTATTTCTGGATTTTTACACTTAGTTTCAGATTCAATTATTAACAATTATCCCCCTAAAAACTATACCTACACTTATCGGGCAATGAATGATTTCTCAGCCGAAAAACTGTTAAATAGAAATCAATATCAGAAAAATATTAATCTTAAAAATGAGCTAGGATTATAGGAAGAAAAGGCAATTATAGTTTATGTTTAGCACTCTCTTGACGGGAGTGCTAATTTAGTATATAATAAGTTTGTTAATAAAAAAACATATGATAGAGAAAAGGAAAAAACATATACTTAAAACAATTATAGGTGAGTACATTGAAACAGCTTCACCTGTTTCCTCGGGTTCACTTGTCTCTAAGTATGATTTAGATATTTCCCCAGCTACGGTTAGAAATGAGATGATGGATTTAGAAGAAAACGGCTATATCTATCAACCTCACACTTCAGCTGGAAGGGTACCGACTGAAAAAGCATATCGTCTATACCTTGAAGAATTGTTAGCTATAAAAGATAACAAAAAAATCAAGGATGATGATAAAAAAGGATTGGATAAAACATTTAATCATGATGAGATAAGTTACAAAAAAACAGCTAAACTCATATCTGAATTATCTGGTGGTACTGTTTTCTGGGCTTTTCATAAAAACAACCTATTCTATACCGGTATTTCTAACCTTTTTTCTCAACCAGAATTTAAACAAGTAGATGCAGTTTGTGATGTCTCAGTTATAATAGATCGTTTAGAAGAAATAATTGATGAGATATTTGAAGATTTAGAAGAAGGAGAACAAGTATTACTTGGCTCGGAAAACCCTTTTGGTAGTTTTCTAAGCACAATAGTTTTAAAGTATAGACATGATAATAAATCAGCGGTATTTGGAATTATTGGTCCCTTAAGAATGGATTATGAAAGGAATTTAAATATTGTTAAATATATTAAAAATAAATTTATTAAATAAGTAAATATGAGTGAAGAAAACAACAAACAAAATCAAGAAGAAAATATGGAAGAGTTAACTGAAAACGAAGAACAACAAGAAGAGCAAGAAGAGCAAGAAGAGCAAGAAGAGCAAAACGGAGAACAAGAGCAAGTTGAAGAAAGCGAAGAACAAAACTCTAATGAAGAAGATGAAGAAAGTTACAAGTTAAAGTATTTAAGAGCAATTGCTGATTATCAAAATCTAAGTCGTCAGAATGCTAAAGAAAAAGCAGATTTTGCTAAATTTGCCATTGAAGATTTCTTACAAGAAATACTGCCAGTCTATGATCATTTAAAGTTATCAATTAAAAGTTTAAGTGAAGACGAGGAAAAAAGCCCCTGGGTTGAAGGTGTTAAACATGTTTTAAAACAATTTAAAGAAATTCTTAAAAGTCGTGGAGTTGAAGAAATTAAAACTGTGGGAGAGAAATTTGATCATAATTTAATGGAAGCATTAGATGGTAAAGGAGATATTGTAGTTAAGGAAGTAATGCCTGGTTACATGTTAAATAAAAAAGTAATTAGAGTAGCAAAAGTAATTGTTGGTGATAATCAAGATAAGTAATTTTAAAAATTAGTAATTTATATATAAATAATTATCATTAATTTTTCTCTTATCCACTAGACAAATGATCTATGTTTTAAGAGGAAAATAATAAAATCTATGTCAATAGTAAAATGGACTCCTTTTTTTTCTGAATTTGATGACATGGAAGAGTCAATGAATTCTATGTTACCAAGTGTCAGAGGAAAACAATTTGGATTTACCCCAGCTATAGACATGTACGAGGAAAAAGACAATATAATTGTCGAAACGCAACTCGGAGGGATAGATCTAGAGAATGTGGATATCTCAATTGAAAACAACGTGTTGTGTTTAAAAGGGGAGAGTGAGAAAAAAAGTGAAATAGACGAAAAAAACTATTATCGCAAAGAAATTCGTCGTGGATCATTCTATCGCTCAGTTTCTCTTCCAACTAAAGTTGATGGAGATAGTGCTAAAGCGGTAAATGATGGAGGAATACTTAGAATTAGTGTTCCTAAAGCTCCTGAGGTAAAGCCAAAAACAATTAAGATTGAAAATAAAAAATAAGATTTGCTTAACGATCGGGCGGCCGTTTGATTGCGGTCGATAATTGTTAAGTAAATTAAATAATAATAAAAAATTAAAAATTAAAATTAATACAAAAATATGGGAAAAATTTTAGGAATCGATTTGGGTACTACCAATTCAGCCATGGCAATCATGGAAGGTGGTTCTCCAAAAATTATTGAAAACATTGAAGGTAATAGAACAACTCCTTCAATCGTTGCTCTCTCAAAAAACAATGAGAGAATTGTTGGTTCAGCTGCTAAAAGACAAGCAGTTATTAATCCAGAAAATACTATTTATGCTGTTAAACGTTTTATCGGTCGTCATTTTGACGAAGAAGAGGTAAAGAAAGACATTAAATCTTCTCCATTTAAGATAAAACAAGACGGTGAAGGTGTGAAAGTAGCTATGGGAGATAAAGAATATACTCCTCAGGAAATTTCCGCTATGATCCTTTCAAAACTTAAAGCTGATGCTGAAGAAAAGACTGGTGAAAAAATAACTGAAGCTATTATCACAGTTCCAGCATATTTCAATGACTCACAAAGACAAGCAACTAAAGATGCTGGTACTATTGCGGGACTCGAAGTTAAAAGAATTATTAATGAGCCAACTGCAGCTGCTCTAGCTTATGGATTTGATAAGAAAGTTGGACAACAAATCGCTGTTTATGATTTAGGTGGTGGTACTTTTGATGTTTCTGTTTTAGAAATATCTGAAGATACTGTTGAGGTAAAAGCTACTAACGGTGATACTCATTTAGGTGGTGAAGACTTTGACCAAAAGATTATCGAATGGATTGTATCAGAGTTTAAACGTGAACAAGGAATTGATTTATCTAAAGATTCTTTAGCACTACAAAGAATTAAAGAATCAGCTGAAAAAGCTAAGATTGAATTATCAACTGCTCAAGAAACAGAAATTAATCAACCATTTATCACAACTGATTCTGAAGGACCAAAGCATTTGGTTATGAAATTAAGCAGAGCTAAACTTGAGTCACTAGTTAGTGATTTAATTGATAAGACAATTGAGCCATGTAAGAAATCATTAGAAGATGCTGGTCTATCAGTTGGCGATATTGAAGAAGTTATTCTAGTTGGTGGTATGACACGTATGCCTCTTGTTAAGAAAAAGGTTAAAGAATTCTTTGGTAAAGAACCAAATTTAAATGTTAACCCAGATGAAGTAGTAGCAATGGGTGCAGCTGTTCAAGCTGGTGTATTACAAGGTGATGTTAAAGATGTTCTACTTCTTGACGTTACCCCTTTAACACTTGGAATTGAAACTTTAGGTGGTGTTTCCACTCCAGTAATTGAAAGAAACACAACTATTCCAACTTCAAAATCACAAACTTTCTCAACAGCCGCTGATGGTCAAACTGCTGTTGAAATTCACGTAGTTCAAGGGGAGCGACCAATGGCAAGTGATAACAAAACATTAGGACACTTTACCCTAGACGGTATTCCATCTGCACCAAGAGGAGTTCCACAAGTTGAGGTAAAATTTGATCTTGATGCAAACGGTATTTTAAATGTTTCCGCTACTGACAAAGCTACAAACAAACAACAAAAAATTACTATTACTGCTTCTTCAGGACTATCTAAAGAAGAAGTAGAGAAAATGCAAAAAGAAGCAGAAATGCACGCTGATGAAGATAAAAAGAAAAAAGAAGAAGTTGAGATTAAAAATCAAGCTGATTCTGTAGTATTTACCATGGAAAAAATGTTAAAAGAAAGTGGTGATAAAATGAAACCAGAAGAGAAGAAGGAAATGGAAGAAAAAACTGAGAGCTTAAAGAAAGCCAAAGAAGAAGGTAAAACTGATGAGATGAAAAAGACAATGGAAGAGTTAAACGCTATTGCTCAAAAGATTGGAGCTGCTATGTATCAACAAGCAGAACAATCAGAAGCTAAAGATAAGGAAGAAGGAAAAGAAGAAGGATCAGATAATAAAGAAGAAAAAGGAGAAGAAAAAGGAGAAGAAAAAAAAGACGACGATGAAGTAGTTGAAGGTGAGGTTGATGAAAATAAAGAAGATAATAAAGAAGAAAAGAAATAAGACTTTAAGCCTTTATAGATCACCTCTAAAATATTTTTAGAGGTGGTTTGTTAAAGATTTAAGTAAAAAATATTTATGTCCAAAGATTATTACGATATATTAGGTGTTTCAAAAGATGCCAGTCAAGCTGAAATTAAAACAGCTTTTAGAAAAGAAGCTCATAAACATCACCCAGATAAAGGTGGCCAAGAGGATAAATTTAAAGAAATAAATGAAGCCTATCAAGTGCTTGGTAATGAAAGTAAAAGGAAGCAATATGATCAATTTGGTTCTGGTTTTCAAAACGGTCAAGCTGGTGGAGGACAAGGTTCTGGCGGATTCTCAGGCTTTGATCAAGGATTTGGTGGCGGACAAGGTTTCGGAGGAATTAATATGGATGATTTAGGCGATATTTTTGGTGGTGGATTTGGTGATATTTTTGGTGGTGGTTCCAGACGACATCGAAGCACAAGAGGTAGAGATTTAGAAATGGCTATTTCAATTGAATTTGAAGAAGCATCTTTTGGTATAGAAAAAGAATTAAATTTTACTAAAAATGTAAAATGTTCAACTTGCAATGGAAGTGGTGGTGCCCCTGGTGCAAGCCTTGAAACTTGTAAGACTTGTGGTGGTGTTGGTCAGGTTTCTAAAGTACAAAGAACAATACTAGGAAATATTCAAACTCAAAGTACTTGCCCAGAATGTGAAGGAAGAGGACAAGTATATTCAAGTAAATGTTCTAAATGTTTAGGTTCAGGTATCAGCCGTGAAAATATTAAATTAAAGGTTAAAATACCAGGAGGAATAAATGATGGTGAAGCAATTAGATTAGCCGGACAAGGAGAAGCGGGTGAAAAAGGAGCACCAAGTGGTGACTTGTATTTGAGAATTAAAGTTAAGCAACACGATGATTTTTTAAGAGATGGCTCAGATGTTCATTCTCAGCAAACAATATCTGTTTCTCAAGCAGTACTTGGTGATAAGATTGATGTTAAAACTATTCATGGTAAGGTTAAATTAAAAATCCCTGAAGGTACTCAATCTGGTACTATCTTTAAATTAAAAGGAAAAGGAGCTGCGTTATTAAGAGACTCGGGTTTTGCTGATCATTATGTTAAAATAAAAGTCCTTATTCCTAAAGGATTAAGTAGATCTAAGAAAAAACAGTTAGAAGAATTAAATATATAAACCTAGTTCCTATGTTTATCGATACTCATTGTCACGTAAACTTTAAAGATTTCAAAGAAGATGCTGATGAAGTAATTCGTCGAGCTCTTGATAATAATACTTCAATGATAATTGTTAGCTCAGATATAAAAACAGCTAACAAGGCTTTAGCTCTAGCTAATAAATATGAAAGTGGAGTACATGCAGCCATTGGTCTTCACCCTACAAACATTGAATTTGAAGAAAAACATAACAGCGAAGGACTTCCAGAAGTCTTTGTTAGTGAAGGCGAATATTTTGATTATGGAAGTTATGAAAAATTAGCAAACTCCGATAAAGTAGTAGCCATTGGTGAAATTGGATTAGACTATTATCATATTGATCCTAAAAAAGATGTAGCTAAAATTAAAAAAAGGCAGCAAGAAGTTTTTATACAACAATTAATTCTTGCTAGAAACCTAGATTTGCCAGTAATTATCCATTGTAGACAAGCTCATGATGATTTATATAGAATCTTATCTGAGTTTAAAAAAGATAATCCAGATCTTTTCACTCCTGGAAAAAACTGGGGAGTTGTTCATTGTTTTTCTGGTGATGAAGACTTAGCTTGGAAGTATTTCAGCTTGGGTCTTCTTATATCTTTTACTGGTTTAATTACTTTCTCTAAACAATGGGATGATTTAATTAGAAAAGTTCCTTTTGATAAGATTATGATTGAAACCGATACCCCTTTTATGACCCCAGAACCATATAGAGGAAGAAGAAATGAACCACTTTTAGTTCAATATGTTGCTAAAAGGATTGCTGATATTAAAAATATTAAGATAGAGAAGGTAGCTGAAGTAACATACAATAATGCTCAATCACTTTTTGATTTGTAATTATAATAAGAACAAAACTATATTGATACAATAAAAACTCTGTTAATACAGAGTTTTTTTGTTTAAATTAGTGCAATAAAGTAAAGTATTTTTATAAATATTTAGTATTGAAAATGTAACTACATTAGCATATAATGAAAATAAAGAAGAAGTAAAAAAAGATTTTTGATAAATTAGGTTTAGACATGAGTTCTGCTATAAAACTTTTTTCAAGACAAGCCAGAATAAAAAAAGGTTTACCTTTTCTATTGTTAATCCAAAAGATAAAAAATTAAAAAACCACAATTTAAAAGGGAAATTACTTGGCAAAAAAGCTATATTAGTGAGCCCAGATTAACGTATAATTTTTGAAGAGAATAATAATTATATGTTAGTAATATTTCTTGATTTAGGTGGTTATAATCATGTATATAATTAATAAAATAATATGAGTAATTTACAGCATAAACTTAAAGAGTTTACAGAATCAATTCGTCAGACAAGTGAGTTTCAAGACTACCTTGAGGCAGATAAAAACTTTAAGTCAAGTGAAGAAGCGAAAAAACTTTTAGATGATTTCCAAGAAGCTAAAGGAGCGCTTGTAATACTTAAGCAAGGTGGCTTTTCTGGAGTTGAAGAACAGAAAGAGAAAACTGATAAACTTTTTAATGAAGTCAAAAATAGCAGTATTATTAATAATTGGCTTCAAAGCCAAGAAAAGGTAGGGGGTTTAATAAGTGAGCTTGGTAAAGCTTTAGAAGAGGATACTGGTTTTCCCTTTACACCACCACCAAAGAGAAGTTGCTGTGGTTAAGGAGTTAGTGTATTTTACTTATATAAATTATCTATTTTAAATATATAACTTAAATATTGACTTTTTAACTCTATAGTTTTAAAATGGCAATGGCTAAGAAATAAACATATATTAATATGGATAAAAAAGCAGTAAAAGAAATTATCTTAGCTAGTGCTATGTATAGCCTTGGCTCAATTTTTGGGCCACTTATAATTATTGGTGGAACTGGGTTACTTTTAGATAAGTTGTTTGGTACCAGTCCTTGGATACTTCTTGGAAGTATTCTAGTTGCTTTCATAGTCACAAATGTTTTATTATTTAAAAAGATAAAAAAGATTAATCGGATGATGGAAAATTATCGGCAGGAGGCTTTAGTTAATAAGGATGAGGAAGAAGAAACTAAGGCTTAGTATTTAAGAATATCAATTCTTATATCTGATTTGGCCGCTATCATTTAAAATGGTGTATGGGATTAAACATTTCTTTAGCACCGGAAGTGCTTTTTTATATTGGCACATTTCCGGTTTCTAATACATTTTTTTGGTTTATTATTGTTTGGCTAATATTTATTATTGGTGCTCTTTTTTTAAAGAATAATTTAAAAATGGTGCCTGGTAAAATGCAGAATTTAACCGAAATGGCAATTTCTGGAGCTTATGATTTTACCGAATCAATTATTGGTAAAGGAAAGAGAGCAGAAAGAGTTTTTCCTCTAGTTGCTACAATGTTCTTTTTTATTCTAATTTGTAATTTAATCCCTTATATTCCTGGTCAAGCTGCTATAACAATATATAATGGACAAGGAATGGTGCCGTTATTTAGATCAATTATGGCAGATTACGGATTAGTTTTTGTAATGACAATTACTACAGTTATAACTGTACAGATAATTACCATTGCTGTTAGTGGTCCTTTTCTTTATTTTAAGAAGTTTATAAACTTAAAAAGTCCTTTAAAGTTCTTTTTAGGAGTTATGGACTTAATTGGAGAAGTAGCTAAAATAGTTTCATTATCTTTTCGTTTATTTGGAAATATATTTGCTGGAGAAGTTCTTACCGCGGTCATGTTATTTTTAATGCCCTTTATCGTACCACTACCGTTTGCATTCCTGGGATTATTAACCGCAACAGTGCAGGCTTTCGTATTCTCAGTTTTGACTCTAGTATTTATTTCAATGGCTACAGAGATTCCTGAAGAGAAGCTGAAAAAGAAGGAAAAGAAAATGAAGACAAATCAAGAAATAGGTCAAGAAGTATAATTTATAGATAATTTAAATAATTAATATTAATTTTAAAAAGTATGGACATTGAATCCGCAAAATACATTGCAGCCGGCTTAGCAGTCGGACTAGGAGCTATCGGCCCTGGTATTGGTGAAGGTATCGCTGCCTCAAAAGCTTTAGAGTCTATTGGACGTAATCCAGAAGCAAGTGGAAAAATTACTCCACTGATGTTTGTATCTATGGCGATTACTGAGTCAACTGCGATTTACGCTTTAGTTATTGCTCTTATCATTTTATTTGCTTAGAGTATAAAGCCGATTTGTCTCTTAAATACTTAAGAGACAAATTACTTTGTTTTTTAATTTCAAATAAGAATTATGAATAGTTTAATAGATGCCTTAGGATTAGACCTTAGAATTTTAATTGCTCAGTTTGTTAACTTTGCAATACTTGTTTTTGTGTTGTGGAAATTTGCCTACAAACCAGTATTTAAAATTTTAGAAGAAAGAAGAGAAAAAATTAAAAAAGGAATTGAAGATAGTGAAAAATCTGAAAAGCGTTTAGAAGAAGCTGAGAGTGAAAAGAATGAAATAATTGCTGAGGCTAGACGTCAAGCTAATGAATTAATTGAAGAAGCTAAAGGAAAAGCAGATATTCGTTATCAAGAGATTGTTAATAAGGCTAAGGGTGATTTACAAGTAGTCATTGAAGATGAAAAGGAAAAAATTGCCAGCTATCGTAAACAAGCTTTTAATGAAGTTAAAAAAGACGCAGCGATTCTTATCACCTCAGCATTAGAGAAAATACTTGACGAAAAAATTGATGAAAAGAAAGATAAGGAAATTATTGAAAATATAATTAAGGATTTAAATTAATATGAAAATAAAGACTAAACAATACGCACGGGCTTTATTTGAATCATATGAAGAGGCAAGTAAAGAGGAAAAGGATAAAATTTTAACTAATTTTGTTAAAATTTTAAAAGATAACAACGATCTTTATTTACTGGATAGAATAGTAGTTGATTTTACAGAAACTTGGGATAAGAATAAGAATATTGTAAGAGCAGAAATTAGTAGTGCCCATAAAATAGATGAAAAGACTGAAGATGTATTGGTTAAAAAAATAAAGGAATTGTCATCTGCTAAAGATATTGATATTGAGAAAAAAAATAACAAGAAGTTACTGGGAGGAGTAGTAGTTAAATATGGAGATAGGATTCTTGATAGTTCAATATCAACAAGACTTAAAAGATTGCAAGAAGAATTTTCTTCATAATATAAAATATTAAATAATAAATAAATAAGTATAAAAATATGCCAATTAAAACGAAAGATCATATCGTTGAAGAATTAAAAGGCAAAATCGCTAATCTAAATTCTGATAGTAAAGAAGAACTTTTTGGTAAGGTGATAGAAGTCGGAGATGGAATTTCTGTAATTTCTGGATTATCAGATGTTATGATGTCAGAGATGCTTGAATTTAAAAGTGAAAGCGGCTCAATCTACGGAGTAGTTCTTAACTTAAATGAAGGTAGCGTTGGTGCTATTATTCTTGGTGATTCTTCTAAAATTAAAGAAGGAGATGAGGTAATTGCTACTAAAAGAATTCTTGAAGTACCAGTTGGAGAAAATTTAATTGGTAGAGTTGTTGACCCCTTAGGAAAACCACTTGATATGAAAGGAGACATAAAGGCGGAAAAATATTACCCAATTGAAAAGATTGCTCCTGGTGTTATTACTCGTGAATCAGTTAAAGAACCAGTTCAAACTGGTATTAAAGCAGTTGATGCGATGATTCCAATTGGACGTGGTCAACGTGAGCTTATCATTGGTGATAGACAGATTGGTAAGACAGCAATTGCAATTGACACTATCATTAATCAAAAGGGTCAAAACATGAAATGTGTTTATGTAGCGGTTGGTCAAAAAGAATCAAAGGTAGCTAGTATTGTAGCTAAACTAGAGGAAGAAGGAGCCATGAAATATACTACTGTTGTTTTAGCTGGTGCATCTGATCCTGCTTCAATGTTATACATTTCACCATATTCTGGAACTGCTATGGCTGAATACTTCGCTGATAAAGGAGAGGATGTTTTAATTGTGTACGATGATTTATCAAAACATGCTGTTAGTTATCGTGAAATATCTCTTCTTCTTAAAAGACCACCGGGAAGAGAAGCCTTTCCTGGAGATGTTTTCTATCTTCACTCACGTCTACTTGAGAGATCTTGTAAATTAAACAAAGATTACGGAGGAGGTTCAATTACTTCACTACCTATCATTGAAACTCAAGCTGGAGATGTTTCCGCCTATATCCCAACTAACGTTATTTCCATTACTGATGGTCAAATATATCTTGAACCAGACTTATTCTATCAAGGAAACAGACCAGCGGTTAATGTAGGAATTTCTGTTTCTCGTGTTGGTTCATCAGCTCAAATTAAAGCTATGAAGAAAGTAGCGGGAAAGATTAAGCTAGAAGCAGCTCAATACCGTGAATTAGCAGCTTTTGCTCAATTTGGCTCAGATCTTGATGAAGAAACAAAGAAAAAACTTGAGAGAGGAAAAAGATTGGTAGAAATTTTCAAACAAGGACAATATGCTCCAATCCCAGTTGAAGAGCAAGTATTAGTATACTTTGCAATTTCAAATGGCTTTATGGATGATATTGAAGTAGAAAAGATTTTAACTTTTGAAAAAGATTTAATTGAATATGGAAGAAATAATGCTAAAGAACTACTTAGTAGAATTAAAGAAAGTGGATTACTAGAAGAAAAAGATCAAGAAGAATTAAAGGAGACTGTCACTGCTTGTAAGCAAGCTTTTTCATATTAAACAAAAATTTTTAATTTTAAGTCAAACACATGACTAATTCTAAAGAAATAAAAAAGAGAATAAAATCAATTACTAACACCAAGAAGATTACTAAAGCAATGGAAATGGTGGCAGCGGCTAAAATGAGACGTTCAATTGATGCAGTTTTGAAAACTAGAACCTATGCTAATTTAGCCTGGGAGACTTTGATAAATATTGCAACATCTTTAAAAAAGCAAGGATCTCTAAACCATCCTTTAATTGAAAAAAGAGATAAGACGAATAAGGAGTTAATAGTTTTAATTTCTTCAAACAGAGGATTATGTGGAGGTTTTAACTCAGCTATTATTAATAAAGCGATTAAATCAATTAAGTTACATTCTAAAAATAGCGAGTTTATCCTAATTGGTAAAAGAGGAGAAAGTGTTGGCCGAAGGTATGGCTATAATATTGTAGCTCAATATGAAAAGCCTGACACTAATCCTAAGGTAGCTGATATTCAAGCAATTGCTAAGGAGATAATCGATGATTATGTTGCAAAGAAATATGATAAAATATTTCTAGCCTATACCGATTTTGCTAGTACAGCTAAACAAGTACCAAGAATTAGACAAATACTTCCAGTTGATATTGAAGCAGAAGATAAATATTTAGGAGCAACAGGTAAGTCAGAAAAAATTAAAATTGATAAGGAATATATTAAAGAAAAAGAGGGAAAACATCTTTTGGAAGGTCAATTATTTAAATATGAACCAGATGAAAACGAGGTTCTTAATTCAATTCTTCCAAGATTAATTGAAGTGCAATTATTTCAAGGACTACTTGAATCAAATGCCTCTGAGCATAGCGCTAGAATGGCAGCCATGCATCAAGCAACCAGTGCTGCTAATGATCTAGTTGATGAGCTAACCCTATACTATAACAAAGCTAGACAAGCGGCTATTACCTCAGAAATCGCAGAAATTTCTGCTGGAGCGGCAATTCTAAATTCATAAATTGATAAATATATTAATTAATAACAAAAATATGGAAAATCAGAAAATAACAGGTCGAATAAAACAGGTAATTGGAGCCGTTGTTGATGTTTCTTTTGAAGATGCATTACCAGAAATATATACAGCCCTTGAAGTTGAAAAAAAGGACTCTAAATTAATTTTAGAAATTCAACAACACATTGGCTTTAACTTAGTTAGAACTATTGCGATGGGATCAACTGATGGTCTTAAAAGAGGAGACAAGGTTGTAAGTAATGGCAAAGGAATTAGCGTACCAGTTGGACAAGGAACACTGGGAAGAATTTTAAACGTACTAGGTGAACCAGTAGATAATGCTGGTGAAGTTAAAGGTGATAAGCTATATGAAATTCACAGACCAGCTCCAGAATTTGCAGACCAATCAACTAAAACAGAAATACTTGAAACTGGTATTAAGGTTATCGATTTAATTTGTCCAATTGCTAAAGGTGGTAAGGTTGGATTATTTGGTGGTGCTGGTGTAGGTAAAACTGTTATTATCCAAGAATTTATCAACAACATTGCAAAAGCTCATGGTGGTTATTCAGTATTTGCTGGTGTTGGAGAAAGAACTCGTGAAGGTAATGATCTATATCACGAAATGAAAGATTCTAATGTTTTAGATAAAGTATCAATGGTTTTTGGTCAAATGAATGAACCACCTGGATCTCGTGCTAGAGTTGCTTTAACTGGTCTATCAATTGCTGAATATTTCCGTGATGAAAAAAATCAAGATGTATTATTCTTTGTTGATAATATTTTCAGATTTACTCAAGCTGGTTCAGAGGTTTCAACTCTTTTAGGTCGTATGCCTTCAGCTGTAGGTTATCAACCAACTCTTGCAACTGAAATGGGAGAACTACAAGAAAGAATTACTTCAACAAAAAATGGTTCTATTACTTCAATTCAAGCTGTTTATGTACCAGCTGATGACTTAACTGATCCTGCTCCAGCTACAACTTTTGGTCACCTAGACTCAACTGTTGTACTATCACGTCCATTATCTGAACTTGGTATCTATCCAGCTGTTGATCCACTTGAATCATCATCAACTATTTTAGATCCAAAAATTATTGGTGAAAAACACTATCAAGTTGCTCGTGGTGTTCAACAAATACTTCAAAGGTATAAAGAACTTCAAGATATTATTGCAATTTTAGGTATGGAAGAATTATCTGATGAGGATAAAGTAGTGGTAACTCGTGCTCGTAAAATTCAAAAATTCCTATCTCAACCATTTGCAGTAGCGGAAACCTTTACCGGTCGTCCTGGTCAATATGTAAAAGTTGAAGATACAATTAACGGATTTAAAGAAATTTTAGATGGTAAACATGACACTTTAAATGAAAATGATTTCTATATGGTTGGTTCAATTGATGAAGCAGTGAAGAATAAGGAGGAAAAAGATAATAAATAATTATTATGTCTCAAAAAACTGTAAAATTTGAAATAGCTACTCCAGAAAAGGTAGTATTTAAAAAGGAAATTAAACAAGTTACCGTCCCAACTACTAGTGGAGAGATAACTGTTTTGCCAAACCATATTCCCCTTATCTCAACTCTTAAACCAGGAGTAATTGAAATTAAAGATGAAAACGAGGAGGATGAGATAATTTCTATGGCTGGAGGATTTATTGAAGTACTGCGTGAAAAAATTGTTATCTTAGCTGATACTGCTGAAAGAGCTCAAGAATTAGACGAGGAAAGAATTAAGGAAGCAAAAACTAAAGCTGAAGAAAAGAAACAAGAAATTAGTGATAAAGATGAAGTTAGGTTTGCTAATATCTCTGCTCAACTTGATAAAGAAATGGCTCGTCTTAAAGCCTTAACTAAATGGAGAAACTTAAAGAGATAGTTAAGATATATTAGTATATAGTATTAATAGATAAATAAGATAGATAAAGAATAGATAAACAAAAATATTTTAAATAAAAAAAGTGAACATTTTTAGTGTTCACTTTTTTTGTATGTATTAAACTTTAATCACTAAACCTTCTTATTCTCAATCTCTTCTTTAACCTTAGATATAAAGTCAGTGGTTGATATTTCTTTAGTATCAGCACTGCCTCTTTCTCTTACACTTAACATTTTACCATCTGCCTCTTTGTCACCAATAACGAGAAGGTATGGTATTTTTTCTTGAGTTGCTTTTCTAATCTTGTTTCCCACAGTTTCATTGCTATCATCAATTTCCACTCTAATATTTTCCGATTTAAACTTATCAGAAATATTATGACAAGCTTCGCTATGATTTTCTGAAACAGAAATTAATTTAACTTGAACAGGTGATAGCCAAATAGGGAAGGCACCAGCAAAGTGTTCAATTAAAAGAGATAGGAATCTTTCATAGGAACCAAGTATTGCCCTATGAACCATGACTGGTGATTGTTCTTGACCATTCTTGTCAGTATATACAAGATTAAATCTTTTAGGAGTAGCAAAGTCAACTTGAACAGTAGGGATTTGAATTTCTTTTCCAAGTGAATCTTTAAACATGAAATCTAGCTTAGGACCGTATAAAGCTGCTTCTCCTTCTTTTCTAATAGCCTTAAGATTCATTTCTTCAGATATTTCTTCAAGCATTCTCTCACAAGTATCCCAATCTTTTTCCTCACCAATATATTTCTCTGGATGAGAATAATCACGAACAGAAAGTGACACCCAATGATTACCCCATAGACCAAGAGCGCTATAGAATTCTTTAATAATCTTTACCATATTAACTATTTCTTGTTTTACCTGATCAACTGTACAAAATGAATGACCATCTTCTACGGTAATAGCGTAAACACGAGATAGTCCACCAACTTCACCAGTTTTCTCAGCTCTATATTGTTTTTCTGATTCCATGTATCTAATTGGTAAATCTCTATATGATCTTTGTTTTGATGCATATATTTGAGTTTGATGAGGACATTGAACTGGTTTCATTACAAATTCATGACCTTTTATTGAACTTACTCTAAATAGTTCATCACTAAACTTTTTAGCATGACCACTTGTTTCATATAAATCAATTTTAGCTAGATGAGGAGTTATTACTTTTTCAAAACCATAGCCACGACACACATCTTCAATGTGTTTTCGAAGTTCATCGATAATAACTACACCTTTAGGAGTAAACATTGGAAGTCCTGGTCCAACTAAATCAGAGAAACAGAACAAGTCTAATTCTTTTCCTAGTTTCCTGTGATCTCTTTTTTCTGCTTCTTTAATTAAATTTAAGTGTTTTGTTAACCCTTCTTTGTCCTCAAAAGCAAGAGCATAGATACGGGTTAACATTTTATTATTCTCATCTCCACGCCAATATGCACCAGCTAATTTATGAAGCTTAAAACTACCAGCTTTTATCTTATTAGTATTATCTATATGAGGACCACGACAAAGATCTTCAAAATTCCCAAGTTTGTAAATACTAACACTTTCTTGACCTTCTTTTTTAAGATCACTTATTAATTCTTCCTTATATATCTCACAATTATCATGAGCTTTTTTAAGAGCTTCATTAATATTTTCTTCTCTTTGTTCAAATTTTAAGTTTTGCTTTATCAAATATGCCATCTTCTTTTCCATCTTTTTAAAATCATTAGTAGTTATTTTAGTATCACCAAAATCAATGTCGTAATAGAAGCCATTATTAATTGCTGGACCAATTGCAAATTTAGCTTCTGGATAAAGCTCTTTAATAGCGGCTGCCATAACATGTGACAGAGAATGCCTTTTAATTTGCAATGAATTTTCTTCACTCATATTTTCTTTTTCCATATGTTTATGTATTAATTATATTTTAATTTATATATTTAATTATCATTATAATTTCATTTTTTATTTAAATATTATTAACTATCAATTACTTAATATATTAATTAGTTAATAAAAAATCCCCTCCTGACAAAACAACAAAAATAGTTGTTTATGTCGGGACGGGACTTTTGTCTCGCGGTTCCACCCGAGTTCCATGTTCATTAAAACATAGCTCTTTATGTGTTGACCTTAGGAAATGATTTCTCAGAATACATTCTGACTGAGTTTGGTAGGCTCAGCAATCAGTCATATATTTAATTGTATTTAGATTATACTTCTTAGTTTGTAGTTTGTAAAGACTAGGCTTGTAATTTTTTTATGAATAGTGTATAATTGGAACTGTTAGTAAGCTTTAAGGTTACCTACAGTAGATATATGAATAAAAAAATAAAAAAAGGAGATTATTTAGACATGATTCTTAGATCAGATAAAACCGTCTTTACCATAAAAGACATTTCTTTATTATGGCAAGAAGACAGAGGCTCTTTTAATATTAAATCAAGGTTAAGTAAATATGTATCGACTGGGAAATTAATTAGATTAAGAAGGGGGATTTATGTTAAAGATAAAAATTATGACCCTTTAGAACTTGCAGTAAAAGTTTATACTCCTTCCTATATTATTTTTGAAAATATTTTAAATATAAAT
>JAQICS010000031.1 GCA_027858435.1 Patescibacteria group bacterium
ATAATAACAATAGTTAATTAAAAGTTAATTAAAAGATAATTAAAAAAATAAATATGGATAATTCAAACAAAGAAAAACAAAATTTTAAGTGTCCAAAATGTTCTGGCTTAGATTATAAAATGGGAGAAATTCGCACATCCGGTAGTTTTTGGACTAAAATTTTTAATATTGAAAATAAGTGTTTTGCAACTGTAACTTGTACGAACTGTAAGTATACTGAATTATATCAAGGTACTCAGGGTAAGGGAGAAAATATCTTAGATTTTTTGGCTAATTAATTATAAACTCAAATTCCGTAAAAGGATTGTTTAATACAGATAAAATTATTTATGAATAAACCAAAAGCAATAATATTTGATTATGGAGGAGTGTTATCCATTGAAAGAAGTATTCGTTTTTTTGGAGAAAAATATGCTCCAAGATTTGGAAAAAATGCAAAGAAATTGAATAAGATTATTATTGATAATTGGTTAAAAGCAAGGGTAAATAAAATGGACTCAAAGTTTTTTTGGATTAAACTATCTGAGTATCTTGAAGTTGAGCCAAAAATAATTCGTAAAGACTTTATGGATTTTTTTGGTTTTAATTTTGAAGTTTTTAATTTAGTAAAAAAACTGGATAATTCTGGATATAAATTAGGATTATTATCAAATTTCATTGAAGACTTGATTGAAGAAATTATTAGCAATCACAGATTAGATAAGATATTTGATGTTATTGTTACATCTCATAAAAGTAAAGTTGCTAAACCAGCTGTTTCTATTTTTAAAGAAATTGTAACTAAATTAAATGTAGTACCTAATGAATGTATTTTTATTGATGATAGGAAAAATAATATTTCTGCAGCAAAGAAATTAGGATTTAAAACTATATTATTTAAAGATTATACAAGTTTAAAAAAACAATTAATACATTTTGGTGTAAAAATAGATTAGTAAATAATCTTTTTATTTAAAGTATTATATATAAATCAATTATGGACTACTTAGAAATAATAAGAACAACAACACACTACTTGCTTCATTTTGTTGCTCCTTTTGTAGTTGCCTATTACTTCTTCAACAAGAACTGGAAATGGGCAGGAGTGATAATGACCTCAACTATTCTAATAGATCTTGATCATCTTTTAGCAAGTCCAATTTTTGACCCTAGTCGTTGTAGTATTGGTTTTCATCCTCTACATACAATTTGGGCCCTAATAGTGTATATACTTTTCCTTTTAATTCCTTCATGGAAATGGCGAGCTGTGGGACTGGGGTTAATTATACACTTTGCAACTGATGCTATTGATTGTGTTATGATGTCTTTGTGGTAGGGTTTAGGTATAAATAAATTAAAATATATTATGAAATTTGCAATATTAACAGACATTCATTTAGAAGAAACTAGGTTAAAAAAATTAATAAGAATTATTAAAGGTGTTTTAAGATTTATTAATAAGGATGTAAAGAAATATATAGATGAATTTGTAATGGAGATGAAAAATAATGTTAAACCAGAATTTATAGTTGTTCTTGGTGACCTTGTCTTTGAATGTGACAAGAAAAATGATATGAAGAGTATAGAATATATTGTTAAGGAATTAAATAAGTTAGATTGTCCAGTATACTATGTAGCTGGTAATCATGATTTAAAAAATATTACAGAAGATGAATTAGCTAAATTATTCAATCAAGATAAATTATACTATTCTTTTGATTCAAATAATTATCACTTTATTTGTCTATACTCAGAAGAGGTTAAGGATAAAAGTATAAGGATAAAAGAGGAACAATTAGATTTTCTTAAAAACGATTTAGATAAGACTGATAAAAAGACAATTACTTTTGTTCACCACGGCTTAGCTGATCAAGATTTAACTGGTAACCCTTGGTTTGAAGGAAAACCTCAAAGATGTCTAATTGCAAATAGGGAAGAAGTTAGAAGTATTTTAGAAAACTCAGGAAAAGTTATTTCCTCTTTTAACAGTCACCTTCATTGGGATAGAAAACATGTTCACAATAATATACCATACTATACAATTCAGTCACTGATTGAAAATGAAGATGACAAGGGAATAGCCAGTGAAGCACACGCTGTAGTTAATGTAGAGGAGGATAAGGTTGATGTTAAGATAAAAGGGAACTATCCTAAAATGTTATAGTTTAAAATTGTAATTATAATTTAATATATAAAATTTATGACAAAGATATTAAAGAAAAAAATCTTATTTGTTCTATTTTTTCTATTTATATTAATAATTATTTCTTTTTTATTTATTTTAAAAAATACAAACACAAAAAAATATTCAGAAAATATTATCAGTACACCAAAAAATGAATTAAGTGATAAAAATAAACCTATAACACTTCTTTCAAATCCTGGTGCAATTTGTCCTTTTCCAGTTGAAGAATATAATAATCTTTCTGATGAGGAACTTGAAAAATTTGATGAAAATATAGCAAAATTTCTTTCTATCGTATCAGAGCCAAAGGACAATTGTAATGATTATTTATCATTTTTAAGTAAATTTTTTAAAGAAGGTTCTTGGGGTTCCGCACCAATGTTAGTTCGTAAAGATAATGATCTATTAGTATCAGTTTTAATTGACTTTAATGTACCATTAACATCAAAAGAACCTGTATTGTCAAAAATTGGTAATAATTCCAAGGGAATAATGATTAGTTCTAATGGCTATTATCGTTTAACCTATAGATATGTCAATGCATCTGAACTGATTAATTTAGCTCAAGATGAAAGAATTGATAAAATTAGGGTAACACCAAAGCGTAAAATGTATCTAGAATAATAATAAACATTGACATAATCTCAAATTTTATATATTATTTAAGTATTATAAATAATCATACTCCTTGTCGATAGAAGTGCCTCTAATCGGCAAATTTTCTGTCGTCAATTTTCTTTCCCGCTTGCGGGGCTGGGAGTAGTAGTAATAAAAATTCTGTGCGCTAACAAAGGCTGCCAGAGTTTAAAAAAGGAAAAATATGAATAAAAATGTACCAACATTAGAAGAAATGTTGCAAACTGGTATGCACTTTGGTCATAGAACCAACAGATGGCATCCTAAAATGAAACAATACATATATGGTGCGAAAAATGGTATCTATGTATTAGATTTAAGAAGATCACAAGAAAAACTATCTGAAGCTTTAGATTTTATTGAAAAATTAATTACTGAGAATAAGAACATCTTATTCGTTGGTACTAAAAATCAAGTTTCAGGACCTATGAAAAAGATGGTTAAAGAAATTGACCAATCATACGTAGTTGGTAAATGGCTTGGTGGTTTTCTAACTAATTTCCCAGTTATTAAAAAATCAGTTAAGAAATATTTAGATTTAACTGAAAAGAAAGCAGCGGGTAAATTAGAAAAATATACTAAAAAAGAAAGATTAGATTTTGATAGAGAAATTGAAAAATTAGAAATGAGAGTTGCTGGTATAGTTAAATTAACTAAACTACCTGACGCTTTATTTGTCTGGGATATTAAAGAAGAAGAAACAGCAGTAAAAGAAGCTATTCAAAAGAATATTCCAATTATTGCAATTTGTGATACTAACGTTAATCCTGAGTTAACTAACTACCCAATTCCGGCTAATGATGACTCAACTAAAACAATGGATTTAATTTTAAAATCAGTTAAAAAAGCCGCTATTTCTGCTAAATCACAAATGAATAAATAATAATTAAGTTAATAATATAAATACAAATATATGGAACTTATAAAAAAATTAAGAGAAATGACTGGCGCTGGAATGGTAGATTGTCAAAAAGCTTTAAAAGAATCTAACGACGACATAGAAAAAGCCGTAGAATTACTTAGAAAAAAAGGTATTGCTAAAGCTGCTAAACGTGGTGACAGAGAAGCAAATGAAGGTGTAATTAAAGTAGCTGTATCAGAAGATAGTAAAGAAGCATATATGCTTGAATTAAACTCTGAAACTGACTTCGTAGCTAGAAATGACCAGTTCCAAGACATGGCTGAAAGTATCTTAAAAGTAATTAAAGAGAATAAGCCAGAAAATAAAGAAGCTCTTTTAAGTCTTGACTTAAATGGTCAAAGCGTTAAAGAAGCTCTTGATGTTTTAAGTGGTACTATTGGTGAAAAAATGGTACTAAAAAACTACGCTATTGTAACCGGTGAATCTGTAGCTGCCTATTCACATCTTGGTGGAAAGATTGGTGTAATTATTGCTCTTGATAAGGAAGGAAAAGATGAAATCGCTAATGAAGTAGCAATGCAAGTTGCAGCTGCTAACCCAAGATATACTACATCTGATGAAGTTGGTTCAGAAGATATTGAAAAAGAAAAAGCTTTTCAAAAAGAACAAATGCTAAAGGAAGGAAAACCAGAAGAAATTATTGAAAAGATTGTAGCTGGAAAGATGGGTAAATACTACTCAGAAGTTTGTCTTGTTGAACAAGAGTTTATCAAAGATGATAAAAAGAAAGTTAAAGACATTTTAGACGGTGCAAATGTATTAAAATTTGTTCGTTTTAGTTTGTCTAATTAATAAATTAAAATCAAATTCTTAAATGAATATTGCCAAAATCCAATTTGCTCCCTGGGATAAGGTTTATGATTTTAAAATTCCTCACTCACTTGAAAATTTAAAAAAGTCAGACTGCGTTATCGTTGAAACTGAACTAGGAAAAGAGTTAGGAAAAATTGTTTCTCTATCCAAAAAAGATGCAAATAGTCTAGATTTAAAACCAGTAATTAAAAAAGCTGATTTTGATGATGTCGCTAGTTATAAAAATAATGAAAGGAAGGATGAAGTTTTAAGCTATTGTCGGGAAATGATAGATAAACATGGACTAAAGATGAAATTAGTTGATGTCCATTTCTCCTATTCAGGTAATAGAATAAATCTTGCCTTCACTTCAGAAGGAAGAGTTGATTTCAGAGATCTTGTTAAAGACTTAGCCGGAAGATTTAGTGCTAGTATTAGATTGACTCAAATCGGAACAAGAGACGAAGCCAGATTAAGTGGTGACTGTGGTCCCTGTGGCCGCTCCTTGTGCTGTAAGCAGTTTATCAATGACTTCTGCTCTATTACCTCAGAAATGGCTGAAGTCCAGCAGGTGGTCCATCGTGGAAGCGATAGGATATCAGGAATGTGTGGTCGTCTAATGTGTTGTCTAGCCTATGAATTTGAAGGGTATAAAGAATTATCTAAAGAATTACCTCCAGTTGGAACAAAAGTTAATGTAGATGGTTCAAAAGGACAAATAATCTCACATAATACTTTAAAGCAAACAGTTAACGTTAAACTAAAGCCATCAAGAGAAGAGGATAGACCAGTTATAGTTGAAATTGATCCTAATCGGAAAAAGAAACAAGAGCAAGAGAGTAAAGAAAATATAAGTAAAAAAGCTAATAATTTAATTAATAATATAAAT
>JAQICS010000040.1 GCA_027858435.1 Patescibacteria group bacterium
AAATGGAAAAGCTAGAGAAGATAGTCAATAAGATTGCTGGTAAGATTAAAATGCTAGATGAAAAGGTTAGACCAAAGATATTAGAAATAGTATCTAAAACAACTCTTAATGAATATGAAGAACTAACAAGAGTATTTAACGATAAAGGCAAATGGACTATGGAGTTCTCAGATAGAATGGAAGAGTTTAAAACTAATTGGGAAAATAGAAAGAAACAACCAAAAGAAAAGAAATAATATGCAGGATAAAGTAAAACAATATGTATCAGAAAGAGTTAAAGGAGATGAGAAAGTTCTTGATATTGGCTCTTATGATGTAAACTGAAGCCTTAATAGTTTATTTACAGATTATACTGGATTAGATATGAGAGAGTGAGAAAATGTTGATATTGTAGCAAACTCACACGAGTTACCGTTTAAAGATGATACATTTGATTTAGTTACTTGTGTTGAAACACTAGAACACGATGATAATCCATTTAAAACACTAGAAGAAATACACAGAGTATTAAAAGATGGTGGTAAGGTTATATTGTCTGCTTCTGGTATTAGCTTTCCAAAACATTCTTATCCTAGTGATTACTTTAGATATACAGCAGAGGGTATTGAAGTATTACTAAGAAAATTTAAAAATATAGAAACTTCCGAAGATAAAAATGAAGCATACGGAAGTGCAATAAAATAACAATATGACGTTTAACGACACAGTAAATTTAAATGGAATAATACAGACCGTAGAGAGGCTTACAGATGTTGGTCAGGCTTATATTAGTGGAGATGATACAAGACTAAAAGAAACAACAGCTACTATTAATCGTATTAACCACAGAGTTTGGCATAATATCTTTATGTCAACAGGTAATTGGCAATATGATGATGGTGGTCAAACAGACTTACCAGTAGCAACTACCGATATAGTAGATGGTCAATCAACATACTCACTACCAAGTGGTGCTTTAACAGTTCAAAGAATTGAAGCCAAAGATGAAAATGGTCTATGGACTACCTTAACTCCTATCACAAAAGAAAGTATTACAGGAGCAGTTGATGAGTTTATGGATACAGATGGTTCTTTAAGAGCATATCGCTTAGTTAATGGTGTAATAGAGCTATTTCCTGCTTCAAACTACGATTCAACAGATAGTTTAAAGGTTTACTTTGATAGAGATTCAGTTGACTTTGCTTACGATGATACAACAGCAACTCCTGGATTTGCTAGTCCTTACCACGAAATACTGCCTATAATGACAGCTATTGAATGGTATAAGGTCAAACAAGCACAATCACCTACACTACCACAACTACAACAAGACCAATTAAGACTAGAGAAGTCAATTAAAGACTTTTATGGAATAAGATTTAACGATTATAAACCAAAGGTAGGAAGAGCTAAACAATCATATAGATAATATGGATAATGAGAAACAAATAAAAAAGTTAGAAACATTAGAAGCTCAACCTGAACTGGCTATTTTTAATGGCATTGAATCTTTGAATGGTAAGTTAAGAGCCATACAAGACGTTCTAAAGGGCATAGATGTTAAAGAGGTAAAAACATACGAGTCAGAGCTAGAAACCCTCACACAAGGCTTACAGAGCCTTACAGAGAGTCTTGATGATAAGGATATGGTAGTAAATATCCCTTTAGATAACTTAGCAACACAAATCACTAAAGTTGAGAGTGCTATTAAGGCTATTGGAGTATTTAAAGAAACAAAAATACCAGAGTTTCCTAGTGAGATTACTGTATCAGATTTACAAATTGAACAGCTTTTATCAGCAATAAATGAAATACCACCATTTCCTATTAAAGATTTAGAAAAAATGGTTACTTTACTAGGAGAAAAGGTTGAAGGAATTAAAATAGAAATACCAGAGAATGAATTTGACTATGATTTCTTATCAGGTAAGTTTGATAAACTAATCAAAGCAATAAAAGGAATATCAATAGTTGTAAGTGGTGGAGGTTTCGGTGGAGTGTTAAGAAATACAGATGGAAAACAAGCAGGAGGAACAGTCAGAGCAAATAATGAGGTTGTATTAAAAAGAAATACTAAATATCTGATAAGAATAACAAATGATACCACTTCTGATAACTGGGTAAATTATCTTGCTGACTGGTATGAGCATACAGATTTAAATTAATTAATTAAATAGGGAATTACCCTTAATAACAAAAAAAATATGAGTGTCGCACTAACAAAAATCGAAGAGTTTTCAGAAAACTTGGGTAAAGGAGCATTTAACCTTGCAACCGACCAAATTAAGATAGCTCTAACAAACACAGCTCCAACAGTTGGAACTGCTAGCGTATATGCTGATTTAACAGCACCTATTGCTGGAACAAATTTAGATGGAGTAACTCCATTTAACGTAACAACCACTTCTTACGTTCAAACAAGTGGAATTGCTAAATTAATTTTAGCTGATTTAACCTTAACTGCTAATGGTTCAGTAGGACCTTTTCAGTATGTTGTTTTATATTCAGATACAGCAACTAATAAGGAACTCATCGGCTATTATGATTATGGTTCAGCAGTCACATTAGCAGCAGCAGATACTTTTAAGGTTGATTTTGATGGCTCAGCAGGAGCATTAACAGTAGCTTAGTAGTTTTTTATGGTGGTTTTATTAAAGACCATCATATAAAGATTAATAACAATAAATTATGTCCGTAACATATAACAATCTCTGGTCAGTAGATGAATTACCTTGGCAATTAGATTTACCTTGGCAATATGTAAATTACTATGCCTATTTAATGGTAGTAACAAATCAGTCTTTTATAACTACTGGAATTAATATTTTACTAGTAAGAATGTATAATATGATAGTAAATGTAATTAATTTTACTATTACTGGAATAGATGTAATATTATTAAAACTTAAACAATTAGTGGCTTCTGTTACTAATTACACTATAACTGGTATAGATATAAACCTTTTAAGACCAGTTAGAAACTTTGTAATAGGAGTAACAGATTATGTTATAGGCTCAACTGGTATAGGTATGTATAGATTATGGGGTATGTTAACTGAATCTGCTAGTTACTTAATAACTGGTGTTAATGTCAATCTAACTAGACTTATTAACCTTT
>JAQICS010000047.1 GCA_027858435.1 Patescibacteria group bacterium
GTCATAGTTTGCCGGGTACATATTGTTAGAGTCATTATTATCACCAATCCCATCAACCCCACCATTACCAGCTGCAGCGATTAATAGACCACCAGCATCTCTAAATCTGGCAATAGCGTCTTTTTCAGCTTGTGAAAAAGTGTACCCACCATAACTAGCGTTGATAATTTTTGCCCCATTTTGAATTGCAAAATCAATTGCTTTAACCTCAGAAGAAACAGTTAAATCAAACTCAAGTGCCATTATTTTAGTGTTTGAGGCAACTCCAACAATACCAATTGAATTATCAATAGAAGCAGCTATAGTGCCAGCTACATGAGTACCATGGGTTTGATGGTTTGGACTAGGATCATTATTATCGTTTTCATAATCATAACCATGAAGACAACCACCAGAAATAGTAGTTCCAGTTTCATCCACACATTCACTTCCATCCCACATCTTATCTTGTAAATCAGGATGGTTATAGGCAACACCAGTGTCAATTACTGCCACTATTACTGACGAGGTACTAGTTGTAGACATTAACCCCCTAGCTTCTGGCCAATCTATGTCAGCGTCAATTGTTCCGCTTATACCATTAACGTTTTGCCCAGTGTTATCTAATCCCCATAAGAAGTCTCCATATTGATCGTTTGTACCAATATCAAATAATCTTCTTCTATAATTTGGCTCAGCATATAAGACGTTAGGATCCTTTTTTAATTCCTCAATCTTGTCTTCAACTGCTTTTCCGTCCCTTATTTCATATAAAGCAAAATCAAAGTTATTATACTCTTCTTTTTTAGCTATTCCTCTTTCTTTATCATTATTGTCAAAACTTTGAACACTTAAAGATCTAGTATTAAGATTAGTATTATCATCTCTGTATTTAACAATAATTTCATTTTCAACATAGTCTTTCTCAGTTTTTTCAAAATTCGTGTAATTGTTTGAATTAGCTTTTAAATTCTTTCCTTCTTCTTTATTGGCAAAAGAGAGAGAAAATAAGGATAGAGACAAAAAGGAAACAATAATGATAATTATATATAATTTTTTCATAATAATTTTAATATTTTATAAATAAATTATAACAGAAAAAATGAAAATCAAGAAAGATTTACATTTGTTAATTGTAGATATTAATGATATACTTAATTAACTTAATAATTAACAACGAATTATATGAAAAATATTTGGTCAGCAATTTTTAACAGAGCTATAATAGATAGAAAAACAGGTTCACTGAGCTTAATTGACTCAATGGAAGAAGTTACAGTTAATTTTTCTAAACCAGAAGAATTAAACTTAGAAAAGAAGAATATCCCCGTTAAATTCACCATAATTGGTTTATGGGCAGATGATAATATCAACAAAAAAAGAGAATTTGATTACATGGTAGAAATACTTGACCCACAAAATCAAAAAATTAGTGAATTTAACAATAGTCCAGCCTTTGAGGAAGGAAAGAAAAGGTTAAGAACTATTGTTGATGTAAATGGCATGGGAGTAACCACTGAAGGAGACTATAATGTGGTGGTTAAGTTTAAACAAAAAGATGAGAGTGAATATAAGATTGTTTCAGAAATTCCTTTAACAATTAAATTCCTATTAAACACTTCTGTTGAGAGTAAGCAATAAATAGATAATAAAATGTTGTTTTTAAAAGATAAGCCCACTTTAAAAGATATTCAAAAATATGTTACCGATCTTGAAAAAGAGCGAGGTTTTTCAGACCAAACAAACTTAGAGAAATGTTTAATGTTGGGAGAAGAAGTTGGTGAGGTATTTAAAGCTATTAGAAAGAAGCAAAATATTAAAGTTGATAATAATTCAAAAGAACATACAGTAGATGAAGAATTAGCAGATGTATTAATTTTTATTTGTTCAATTGCCAATAAAAACAAAATTGATTTGGAAAAAGCATTTAGAGATAAAGAAGAAATTAACAAAAAAAGGAAGTGGGTTTAAATATAGAAAAAAAAATTAATATAAAAAAAGAACTAGTATTATACTAGTTCTTTTTAAATGTAGTCCCTAGGGGAATCGAACCCCTGTTTTCAGGATGAAAACCTGATGTCCTAACCACTAGACGAAGGGACCAGTTTTAAACAAAAAATAAGAAGTAGATAGCTTCCTTAATCTCAAGGCTATTTTATATATTTTTAAAAAAAATGTCAACATGCTATACTTATTTAACGTTAAATTGATAAATAATATTGAATTTAAAGGATTATATGAAAAACAAAAAAATAGGCATAGCTTTAGGATCAGGTGGTTTTAGGGGGATAGCTCATATCGGAGTTTTAAAAGTTTTAGAAAAAAATGATTTAAAACCAGATTATATCACTGGTTCTTCAATTGGTTCAATAATTGGAGCATATTATGCTATATATGGTAATTGTGAAAAGATAGAAGAGAGAATGAAAGAGTGGCCAATTGATAATTTATATAAGTTTTTAGACCTTAGTTGGAAAGGTGGTTTAATTGCTGGAAAAAAGTTTTCTAAGTTTTTAGATAAAGAGTTTGGAGGACAAGTAATAGGGAGAACAAAAATACCGTTAAAAATAATAGCTACAGATTTAATATCAGGAAAACCATATGTGTTTGATAGCGGAGATTTAGCTAAGGCAATTAGAGCTAGTGTTTCAGTGCCTTTAATGTTTAGCCCGGTTAAGCAAAATGATCATTTATTAGTTGATGGAGCGCTTTCTAATCCAGTACCATTAAATTATTTAGAAGAATTTGAACCTGATATATTAATTGGGGTTAATTTGTATCATAAGAATGAATTTGTTAAAAGAAATTTTAATGCAAAAAATATTGTCCTTAGAAGCACTAGAATATCTCTTTTTAATTTAGCAAAAGCAGATATTAAAGATGCAGATGTAGTAATCGCCCCTGATACATCGGATATAATTAGTGATTCTAGTTTATCAAAATATAATTGGGAGTCTATTGAAAAACTAATTAAAATTGGTGAAGATGAAGCTAATAAAAAACTACCAGAGCTTAAAAAATTATTTTCTAAATAAACATGAAATATAGATTTTATACAACTTCAAAAAAAGCTTGGGTAGGGATGCTCAAGACTATTAATGTAGCCAAAAAATCTATATATTTAGAAATGTATATTTTCTTAGATGATAATGAAAAGAAATATGATTTTGTTGAAGCATTAAAGAAAAAAGCAAAACAAGGAGTAGATATCTCAATTATTGCTGATGTGTATGGTAGTTCTAAAATGCCATCTAGTACGATAAAAGAATTAAGAGAGTCAGGAATTGAATTTATATTTTTTAGCAATTGGCTTAGAAGAACTCATCGAAAAATATTAATAGTTGATGAAAAAGTTGCTTTTACCGGTGGTGTTAATATAAATAGAAAGATTATTAATTGGCGTGACATGCAGATTAAGTTAAGTGGACCAATTGTTAAACCGTTTTTAAAATCTTTTGCTAGAGGTTATAAATTAGCAGGGGGTAAAAAAGAATCAATTTTAAGATACAGTAAACTGCCGCTTAGTAAAAGGATTAAGGCACTGGTAATAGATAATATTCCTGGTAAAGATAAAAGAGTTTTATTTTCAGAATACTATATTGATAAAATTCTTGAAGCTAAAGAGTTGGTTTATATTGTAACCCCCTATTTAGCTCCACCTAGAAGATTGCTAGTGGCAATTGATACTATTAGACGAAAAGGAGTAGAAGTAAAGATTATTATACCAAGTTATACTGATATAAAATTATTGAATAAGGTTAATTTTTTAAACGCTTGTCGATTAGCTGATATTGGGGTTAAATTTTTTCTCACCCCCACAATGAATCATGCCAAAATTTTATTAATAGATGATAGTCTTGGTTTAGTTGGTTCACAGAATATTGATGTTTTATCTTTTAATTTCAATATTGAAACGGGTGTATTTTTTACCCAAAAAAAGGTAGTTTCTGATTTAAAGAAAATAGTATATAAGTGGGAAGAGGAAGCAACTTCATTTGATTTTAAATATAAAAAACATACATTTTTTGATAAAATATTAATTTTTATAATTAAAATATTTTATCCTATTTTTTAAGCCTTAAATATCAGCACTTGTTTTTTATTTTTTTATCAGTTATAATTGTGCTTAATTAATTTCAATTTAGCACAATTTTATGATTTCAGATTTTATTAGAATAAAGGGAGCCAAAACAAATAATTTAAAAAACATTAATATAGATATCCCTCGTAATAAGTTGGTGGTAATAACTGGTCTATCTGGATCAGGAAAATCATCACTTGCTTTTGATACTATCTATGCAGAAGGTCAAAGACGTTATGTTGAGTCATTATCTTCATACGCTCGTCAATTTGTTGGTTTAATGGACAAACCAGAGGTTGATTTAATTGAAGGACTATCTCCTGCCATATCAATTGATCAGAGAACCATTTCCCATAATCCAAGGTCAACTGTAGGGACGGTAACAGAGATTTATGACTATTTAAGACTTCTTTATGCACGAGCCGGAACTCCGCTTTGTCCGCATTGCCAAAAGAAGCTAAAAAAAGACTACACCGAGATTAAAAAGACTAAAAAAGTGGGTAACAGAGTTATTAAGTCTTCTAGTGTAGACAGATTCTATTCTTGCCCTAATTGCGATTACAGGCAACAAGAGCTACAACCAAGAGATTTCTCTTTTAATTCCGCTCATGGAGCATGTTCAGAGTGCGGTGGATTAGGAGAAAAAATGGAACTAGCTAATGATTTAATTTTTAACAATAACCTAAGTATACTAGAAGGCTCAATTAAAGCCTTAGCTCATGTTAATTTAAATAACAATCCTTTAATTAATGAGTTAAGTGAGTTAGCTAAAAGATATAGTTTAGATTTAAGAAAACCACTAAGAGATTATAAAATTAGTGAGAAAAATATTCTTCTTTATGGTGATAATACAAGTGATGGGATAATCGCATATTTACAAAACAAATACATCACTACAAAATCTGGAACGGTTAAGGCAGAAATTGAGAAATCAATGAGAGCTACACTTTGCTCAGCTTGTATGGGACAAAGACTAAAACCGAGTTCACTAGCTGTTAAAATTGATAATACATCAATAATAGAGTTAACTAATAAAAGTATTAGTAACTTTAAATTGTTTTTAACTGAGTGGTTAAAAAAGTCAGATATTTTTAATGGTAACTATCAAATAGTTGAGCCTATTTTAAAAGAGGTGATTAAAAATTTAGAACTACTTGAAAATGTTGGCTTAAGTTATTTAACACTATCTCGGGCAGCGGCTACTCTTTCTGGTGGAGAAGCACAAAGAATAAGATTAGCTTCACAAGTCGGCTCTTGTCTAAGTGGAGTATTATACGTTTTAGATGAACCCTCAATTGGTCTTCATCAAAAAGATAATGATAAGTTAATAAAAACCCTACAAGATCTACGAGATAATGGAAATACAGTTATTGTTGTTGAACATGATGAAGCAATGATGCTTTCAGCTGATTATTTAATTGATATTGGTCCTGGAGCTGGAGAAACTGGTGGTGAGGTTTTGTTTGCGGGCACTCCTAAACAGATTAAAAAATCAGCTAACTCTATCACCGGTAAGTATTTAAGCGGTAGAAAAAAAATTAAAGCTCCGACAAAGTACCGAGCTGGTAATAAAAAATCAATTCAAATAATTGGAGCATCCGAGCATAATTTAAAAAACATTGATGTAGAAATTCCTTTAAAAAAACTAGTGTCCATTACTGGTGTTTCTGGTTCAGGAAAATCAACATTAACTAATGATATATTAGCTAAAGCATTGTCTAAGAAATTTCACAGAGCAAAGGCTGAGCCAGGAATGTATAAAAAAATAGTTGGTCTTGAAAATTTAAATAAAGTAATTGATATTGATCAATCACCAATTGGTAAAACTCCAAGATCAAACCCAGCAACATATACAGGAGTATTTTCATACATTAGAGATTTGTTTGCTCAAACTGATATGGCTAAAGCTAAAAAATTTGGTCCAGGACATTTTTCTTTTAATGTACCTGGTGGTCGTTGTGAAAACTGTGGTGGCGATGGTTCAATTAAAGTAGAGATGCAGTTTTTAACTGATGTCTTTATCACTTGTGATATATGTAGTGGTAGACGATTTAAAGATGAAATTTTGGAAGTAAAGTATAAGAATAAAAATATTTTTGAAGTATTAGAAATGACTGTTTCTGAAGCTTTAAGATTTTTTGCTTTTGAAAGTGCAATTTCTAAAAAACTAAAAACCTTAGAGGATGTTGGTTTAGGATATATTCGTCTTGGTCAAAGTGCAACAACTTTTTCTGGAGGTGAAGCGCAAAGAATTAAACTAGCTAGTGAGTTATCAAGAAGATCAACTGGTAAAACTTTATATATTTTAGATGAACCAACTACTGGTCTTCACTTTGACGATATTGTAAGACTTCTTAAAGTTTTGAATATGTTAGTTGATTGTGGAAACACAGTCTTAATTATTGAACATAATTTAGATGTCATTAAATCATCTGACTGGATTATTGACTTGGGTCCAGATGGTGGAGAAAAAGGAGGCTATGTTATAGCAACTGGTACTCCTAAAAATCTTTCAAATGATCCTAAAAGCTTAACTGGTAAATACTTAAAAAAAATCTCATAGATAACTATGAGATTTTTTTAATAGTTTTAAATATACCTGCCTTAGCATTTTTGTGACAACATATTATACCATCACTTTTTAAATTCCACTTTTTAAAATCAAAGCCATAAGTTAGAGCCCCAGCCTCTTTGGCAATTAAAGCACCAGCGGCAATGTCCCAGGTTTTAGCACCAGGGATAACAATTGAGTCAACTCGCCCTGCTGCTACAAAACAAAGCTCAATAGCGGCGCTACCAAGTTGTCTACAATCAAGTGAGCTTAGCTTTCTTTCTCTGTAGTATTTAGTAGCAAAAATTAAATCTTTTTTTCTATCTCCATGACAGAAAGTGTGAATTTGTTTTTTAGAATCAATTTTATTGCCCAATTTCAATTTTTGCTTATTTAAATATGAACCTTTATCTTTTATGCTGTAAAATACTTCTCCTAGAAGAGGAATATAGATAAGTCCAAAGATTATTTCATCTTTATAAGCTAATCCAACCGAAATAGACCATAAAGGATTGTGAATGGTAAAATTAGTTGTGCCGTCAATTGGATCAATTATCCAAACATAATCTGATTTATTTTTACTTCTACCATATTCTTCACCAAGAAATGCATGATCTGGAAAGAATTTTTTAATTCCTTTTACTAATTGTTTTTCGGTATCAGTATCAACTTTAGTGACAATTTGTGAAAGACTTTTAATTTCTCCTTTAGATCTCTCAAATTTCTGCCATTTTTTAGCGGCCTCGTCACCAGCGTCTTTAACTGTGTCAAATATTTTAAGATATTTACTTTTATTTTTGTTTATCATATTAGGTATAAATTATATTAATTGTTAATTATTTTTAATTCTATTTTTTGAATTTTAGTGTCTAAAATCGCAAAGGAAGAAGAATAGAAATCACCGGTTAAATTTCCTGGATTAGCTAAATAAGATGTGTCTTTTTTCTCAATCCATGGTTTATGGGTGTGACCATAGAAAATAAAGTCAAAATTATCTCCATACGCTTTTTTTAGCATATCTATTTTATATGCTTGATGAACTATTCCTATTTTTAAGTTATCAATAATCACTTCTCCAATTTTATCAAAATATTTTATATTGTCTAATGACTTAACTAAAGATTCTGAGTAACTACAAGCGTTTCCTCTAACTAAAAAAATATTATTACTAAAATTATTAGCTAGATAAAGCAGGGAATCTTTATTAGCTACATCTCCTAGACATAATATTTTTTCAACATTTTCTCTTTTACAAATTTCCAAACATTTCTGCAATTTATGTATATTATCATGAATGTCTGAAATAATTGCTATTTTCATTTTTTAGTTCGAAGTTTAATTTCATAAGCCATTTGTTCTAGTTTTCTTAAATGGCCTCTAGCTTGATCGTATTTTGTTCTAAGATATCCAGTCATGTCAAAATCAGTTAATTCTTCCATTATGCTTCCTGCTTCAGATTTCATTTTTGATGCGTAAGAAAACTTACCAGCCGCCGCTTTATTAGTTGCAAAGCGTACTAATTCACCAACTGCATCACAAATTCCTCCTAAGTATGCGTCATAGTCTAATTCAATGCCAGGGCGTTCAGAAATCTTCTTTTTATTAATAATGCTAAAGAATATTACTGCTTCCATATATTCCTCAGCGGCTGCTTTAAAAGCACCTTCTTTTTGTAATCTACTTTTTCCAAAATTTTTAAATAATTTTTTTAAATCATTTTCCATTTCCGAAAACTTTAAGCTAGCTGATTTTTTGTCATCTTTTTGAATAGCAAAAATTGTTTTTTTAGCTTTAAAAAGTATTTCGTTTGAAGCAGAAATAATTTTCTTTCTTTCTATTTCATTTTTTTGATAAGAATCTTTTAATTCTAATAGTAATTTTTTTTCAATCATAATTATAGTACTCTAAATACTTCTTCTAAACTTGTATCACCGTTTAATGCTTTTAAAACACCATCTTGAAGCATAGTTACTGTACCATTTTCAATGGCTAACTCTTCAATTTCATAGTCGGTAATATGTTCTTGTTGAATTAATTTTTTAATATTTGGAAGCATCTCAATTGATTCGTATAAACCAATTCTTCCTTTATACCCTATTTGACTACATTTTTCACAACCGCTACTTTCATAGAATATTAAGTCTTTTGGAATTTTAACGTTAGGGTTTTTAATACTTGATAATACTTCATTAACTTTCTTTTCTTCTTCTTCAGTTGATTTCTTTATCTTTTTACAATGAGGACACAATTTTCTAACTAGTCTTTGGCCAATTGCAAATTCAATAGAGTTAGCTAGAGCTTGTCTTTCAAGGCCTAAGCCGGCAAAACGAGAAACAGCCGCCGATGCACTGTTAGCATGAATAGTTGATAAGACAAGGTGGCCAGTTAAAGCAGCTTCAATGGCTATTTTAGCGGTTTCAGAATCTCTAATTTCACCAATCATCATTATGTTAGGGTTTTGACGAAGAAGAGATCTCATTGCGGAAACAAAGGTGTAGCCATTTTTTTCATCAATCTGTGTTTGCATTATTCCTGGTAATTGATATTCAATTGGATCTTCAACGGTAATAATTTTAACATCGCTTTGATTTAATTCATTTAACATGGAATAAAGAGTAGTTGTTTTACCGCTTCCTGTTGGTCCGGTGGTAATGATAATACCTTTTGTTTTATCCATTGCTTTTTGAAGGGAAGTGTTTGTAACACCAGTAATTCCTAATTCTTCCATTTTTAGATTTGCAGCGGAATTTGCTAAAAGACGAATAACAATTGTTTCACCAAAACCACCAGAAATAATAGAAACACGGCAATCAATTTTTCTATTTGGTAAATAAATTCTAAATCTACCATCAAATGAAGCTTTTTTAACATTAGTATCTTCTCCAGCCAGTATCTTTATTTCAGATAATATTGGTAAATAACTAGATTTAGGTAAATTCATTATTTCATGCATAACTCCATCAATTCTAAATCTAACTTTAACTTCGTTTTCTGTAGGTTCAATATGAATATCACCAGCTTCTGAACTAACACCAATTGATAGTACAAGCGGAAGTAGTTTATCACTAGGAGTATGTTTTAATTTTTCAGGAATATCCTTAATATCAGCTGTTAATTCTTCTGATTCTTTAACTTGTTCTTTATCTATTTTAATTCCACGACCAATGGTTTGAGAAATTACAATATCATATAGTTCATCAATATAATCAAACTTACCAATAACTCTATATATTTCTTCAAGAGATGTTACTCCATCTATTGCCTTTAAGACACCATCTTGAAGCATAGTTATCATTCCATCTTCAATTGCTTGTTGTAGTATTTTAAAAGAAGGCGCTGAATCAATTGTTAGCTGTTTAATTTTGTCATTCATGGTAAATATTTCATAAATACCAATTCTATCCTTATAACCAATAAATCCACATTTTTCACAACCATCACCAGCTTTATATAATTGAGGTAACTCAGATGGAATACTAAGGTTAGCTTTAGGAGAAATAACTGCTAAAATTTTATTTACTTTTTCTTTTTCTTCTTCGCTTAGCTTATGTTTTTTTTGACAATGAGGGCAAAGTTTTCTAACTAATCTTTGACCAATTACGGCATTAATTGAGGGAACTAAAAAATATGGTTTAACTCCTAGATCTGTTAAACGAGGGATAACACCAGCGGCGTCATTAGTGTGAAGAGTTGATAGAACGATATGACCAGTTAATGAAGCTTGAACAGCAATTTCTGCTGTCTCTAAGTCTCTTATCTCTCCAACCATGACAATATCTGGATCTTGTCTCATAATAGAGCGAAGACCATCTGAGAACGAGTAACCGCCACTTTCATCAATTTGACTTTGATTAATTCCTTTAAGTTGATATTCAATTGGATCTTCAAGGGTAATGATCTTTTCTCCTGGTTTATTTAATTTATTTAAAATTGAATAGAGTGTAGTTGTTTTACCACTACCAGTAGGACCAGTTGTTAAAATTAATCCATTTGGTTTATCAATTTCCTTTTTTAAAATTGGTAAAACTTCTTCTCTTAAACCTAGTTCTTCAAACTCTAAGGAAGCAGTATGAGAATCAAGTATTCTCATTACTACACTTTCACCATACGCAGTTGGTAGGAATGATGCTCTTACATCAATAGTTCTAGTGCCATGATGAATTGTAAATCTTCCATCTTGTGGTTTATCTGAAATATTTATTTTAACTTCTGCCAGTATTTTAAGACGAGACACAACTCTTTCCCATTTTTCTTTTTCAATTTCAGCTGCATCTTGTAAAACACCATCAAGTCTAAGTCTAACTACTACTTCTTTATTTTCAGCTTCAACGTGAACATCACTAGCTTTTAGTTTTAAGGCAGTAGCAATAATTAAAGTAATAACATCACTGATATTTACTTCATTAATTTTTTCATTTAAGTTTTTGTAACTAGAAATGCTTTTTTTAAATTTTTCTAAATCTTCAGCTTTTATTTCAACTCCTCCTTGATATTTTTTTACCTTTGGTAATCTTTTGTAGGCTTCCATTCCAATATCAAAACTAGTTTTAGATATTAAATAAAGCCTTCCTTTAGCGTGATATTCATCTTCAAGTTCTTTTAGTTTCTTTTCCACTTCTTTAGTCTTATTTAAACAACCAAGACGAATATTGCTACCATTATAGAAAAAGCATATTGCCTTTAAGTCAATTGCTTCATCTTCTGAAAGTAAGCTTAAAGCTTCCGGACTAATAGGGAATCCGTTTAAGTCAATATAATCTAAACCGCTTTCTGAAGCCTCTCTAGCTGTCCTTCTCTCAATTTCTTTAAGTTTAATTTCTTTTTGTTTTTTCTTGAATTTTGACGAAACACTTTCATCACTGTCATCTGGGTGAAGTAATTTATCAATTGAACCTAAGTTACTCATAATATGAATATATAATTAACGTCTGAATAATCTTTCTAATTTTGCAATAAATCCTTTTTCTTTTATTTCCACAAATAAAATCATCCAAGCACTAACTTGGAAATTTGTTAATATTGTACCAAATATTATAATAGCAGCAATTGCTATAAATAGAATAAAATAAGCTAGCCACATAATTTGTAGAGCAATAGCGCCAGTAAACAGAAGAGACAATGGGAAAAATATAATTCCTAAGAAAACCATACCAGTTAGAAAAGAAATAATAAATAAAATCACTGCCATTTCTAAACTAACTAACCAATTTTTTATAAACAATCTTAAACCTCTATTAAGTGAAACTATAAAACCTTTCTCATCAAAGACTTGATAAGCAACGGCATATTTAACTGCAAGAGCAGCACCAGTAGCAAGAGGAATAAATATAACAAATAAAATAATATATAGAACGTGAAGTGCAGCAATATCTTTGATAGCAAGAATTAACAAAGGAAGACCAATAAAGAATAAGGCTGATAAAACAAAAAGTTTAATTAAAATATTTAAACCAAATAATGGCCAAAAGTTTTTATGACCTACGGTTAAGTTTTCTCTTATTCTGATTCCAATTTCTTTCTTTTTATTTTTATTATTAAGAATTTTCTTTAAGCTATTAATTAGGGCTCCTTGTGAAGATATTCCTAGCCAAATTCCAGCTATTAAAATAGCAATAGTAGTGATTATAATCGCTAATCCATTCATAATTCCAAAAAATCCACTTTTAAACATTGCTACAAAACCAGCTCCAAGAGCAGTAATTAAGTCAAAGACTCCTATCATTTTCTCTAACCAGGCATAAGAATTGTCAACAATATTTCCTCCACCGTTTTGAATAATAATATTATATTCCCAAGAACCACCAATTGCAGTTATTGAAGCGAAAAGAGCAAAAAACCATAAATATTTATATTTTTTGGTAATTTGCCAAGCTTGTTTTAAAATAATTCTATAAGATAACATAAATTTTAAATTAAATATTTTAATAATTGAAAAACATAATAAAGTCTGGTAGTATTATACCATAATTATTTAATATAGACCAAACATTAATATATGTATTATATTGATAGAATCAAGGAGTTAATAAAAGAAGAGTTGTCAGTTAAAGAAATTGATTTTTCCTATCCCAGTGAGAGCAAATTTGGTGATTTAAGCTTCGCTTGTTTTGTTATAGCAAAGCAAGAAAAAACAAATCCAGTACAATTGGCTAATGATTATGTAAAGAAAATAAAAAATAGTGGAATAAAAGACTATTTTTCTGATGTTAAGGCAGTTGGTCCCTATATTAATTTTTTCTTTTCAAATTATTTTTTAGCAATAAATGTAATATCTGAGATTAAAAAAGAAAATGAATACGGATTTAAGCCAAAAAACACTGGTAGAAAAATCATGATAGAGTATTCCAATGGTAATACTCATAAAGAATATCACGTTGGACATTTAAGAAATATTGCTTATGGCGATAGTGTTAAAAATATTTTAATTGCTAACTCAAATAAAGTTTATCCAGTTTCATATATCAATGATTTTGGAATTCATGTTGCTAAAACTATTTGGAATTGGCAAAAAAACCCAGTATTTGAGGAAAGACCTGAGGATAAAGGATATTTACTTGGTAAATGTTATTCAGAGGCGAGTAGGAAATTGAACAAAGAAAAAGAAGAAGGAATTGAAACAGGAAAAGAAGAAGTTTCTTCAATTATGACAAGTATAGAAAAAAGAAGTGGTGGTGATTATGAGTTATGGAAAAAAACTAGAGACTGGAGTGTTAACTATTTCAATAATATATATAAGGAATTAAATATTTCATTTAAAGAAACTTATTTTGAAAGTGAAATGATTGAAAAAGGATTGAAAATAGTTGATGACTTAGTTGAAAAAAATATTTTAACAAAAAGCAAAGGAGCAATTATTGCTGATTTAGAAAAATATGACTTGGGAGTGTTACCAGTAATAAGATCTGATAAAACTGCTCTTTATCCAGTAGCTGATTTAGCTCTAGCTTCAAAGAAGTTTGAAGAATATGATTTAGATGAGTCAATTTATGTAGTTGATGTTAGACAGAGTTTATATTTTAAACAATTGTTTAAGTTAATTGAGCTTAGTGGTTATGATAAAAAATTAACCCATCTATCATATGATTTCGTAACCCTACCAGAAGGTATGATGGCTTCAAGAACTGGAAATGTTATCACCTATGAAGATTTGAAAAATAATATATATTCTAAAATATATAATGAAACTAAAAAAAGACATGATAATTGGAGTGAGAAAAAAATTGAAAAAGTTTCTATGTCCCTTACAATTTCCATTATTAAATTTGAGATGTTAAAAGTGGGAGCTGAGAAAACTATCACCTTTGACATTGATGAGGCTGCTCGTTTTGAAGGCTTCACTGCTTGTTATCTTCAATACACTTATGCCAGAGCTTCAAGTTTGATAAGGAAATCTGGATTTAAAATAAAATTAATTAAAACTGATTTTGAGTCACTTAAAACTGATAAAGAAAAAGAACTTCTAGTTAAAATGGCAAGATTTAAAGAAGCAATAGAAATAGCCGCTAAAAGATATAATCCTAGCGAATTGGCTAAATATGTATTTGAGCTTGCGCAAATATTTAATGATTATTATCATGAGACAAATATTTTAAAAGCTGATACAAGAGTTAAAGAAGCTAGAATTCAATTAATTAAATCATTATCAAAAGTATTGTCACTAGGTTTTTCACTACTTGGAATTGAAACTCTAGAAGAGATGTAAAATAAATACATAATAATATGGAAAAAAATAAGAAAGAAAAAATGAAGGCATTTAATGATATTATCTCACTTTGTAAAAGAAGGGGTTTTGTGTTTCCTTCTTCAGATATATATGATGGATTTACCGCTATTTATGACTATGGACCATATGGAGTATTGTTAGAAAATAATATTAAGGAAACTTGGTGGAAAGAAATGACAAGAGCTAATGATAATATTGTTGGACTTGACTCAGCTATATTTATGAATCCTAAAGTCTGGGAAGCATCTGGTCATGTAAGTGGTTTCTCTGATCCATTAACTGAGTGTCGTAAATGTAATTCTCGTTTAAGACAAGACACCTTACTCGAAGACGCTGGTGTTTTTGCTGATGAAAAAATGAGTGAAGATGAAATTAATTATATTTTTGAAAAGAATATAGATAAAATTAAATGTCCAGTTTGTGGAGCTCAAGATTTTACTCCTGGTAAGAAATTCAACCTACTTGTTCAATCAAATTTAGGAAACTTTAGTAGTAATTGGCAAAAAAATCCATCATATTTAAGAGGAGAAACTTGCCAAGGTATTTATGTAAACTATAAAAATGTTTTAGACTCTAGTCGAGTAAAAATTCCTTTTGGTATTGCTCAAATTGGTAAAGCTTTTAGAAATGAAATTACGGCTAGACAATTTATTTTTAGAACCAGAGAGTTTGAACAAATGGAAATGCAATACTTTATCAAACCAAATGATGATGAAAAAGTTTTTAATGAATGGAAGGAAAAAAGATATAACTTTTATTTAAACTTAGGATTTAGTGAAAAAAATCTACGATGGCATAAACATGAAAATTTAGTTTTCTATGCCAAAGCTGCTTATGATATAGAATACAATTTTCCTTTTGGTTTTAAAGAAATGGAAGGAATTCATGCTCGTGGTGATTATGATTTAACTCAGCACTCAAAATTTTCTGGTAAAAAATTAGATTATCTTGATCCGAAAACAAACGAGAGATTTATTCCTCACGTTATTGAAACATCTTGCGGAGTAGGAAGAATATTTCTAGCTACTCTAACAGAAGCATATAAAGAGGAGGAAATAAAAGAAGGAGAAAAAAGAATTGTTTTAAAATTTCCTAAAAAACTTGCACCAATTAAAATTGCTATTTTTCCATTGTTAAAAAACAAAGAAGAATTAGTTTCAAAAGCTAAAGAAATTTATAATTCTTTAAAAATGGATTGGAAATGTGAATTTGATGATAACGGAAACATTGGAAAAAGGTATAGAAGACAAGATGAAATCGGAACTCCATATTGTTTAACAATTGACTTTGATACTTTAGAAAAAGATGAAGTAACTATAAGAGACAGAGACACAATGGAGCAAGAAAAAGTTTCTGTAAGTGATTTGAAAAAATATTTTAGTGAAAAATTTTTATAAATAAAAAAAATTAGTAAAAAACTATTGCTATCATTTTTCATAACATGTATAATAAAGAAGTAAATTATTTTACTTTTTTATTATTTTAATTTTGAAAAATATTTTCAGAAAGGAGGTGACATTATGAAAAAAACAACTCCCAAAAAGGCGGTGAAGAAAGCTACTAAAACTGTTAAAAAAGCTGCTCCCAAAAAAGCAGTTAAAAAAACAGTAAAGAAAGTAACTAAGAAAGCGGCGCCAAAAAAGGTAGGAAAGAAAGCAACTAAGGCTGTTAAGAAAGCTGCTCCAAAAAAAGCAGTTAAGAAGACAGTAAAGAAAGGAAAGAAGACTGTTAAAAAAGCTACACCAAAAAAGAAATAGTTTTTAGAACAAATTGAAAATTATACAAGAACCGTTCTGCATTAGCAGGGCGGTTTTTGTTTTAAGAAAATTTTATATGGTTTTTGTTAGAATTAAAAAGTTAATAGTTGTTAAGTAAATAAAGTAAATTTGTAAAAAATTATTATTTTAAATTAATTAGAAAACAAAATAATATAAAAAATTGAAATTAATAAAAAACAAAAAACAAAAAATAAAATGTATAAAAATAAAAAAACGGAAGAAAAACAAAAG
>JAQICS010000051.1 GCA_027858435.1 Patescibacteria group bacterium
GTATTAAAAGAGATAGAGTGGAAAGAAAGTAGAAAATGAAAAAAATTGTATTAATTTTTTCAAACGGTGAAATAATTGAACCATCTTCTTTGCTTTGAAATAGTAAAATAAAGGAAAGAGTAATTGAGATTAGAAATAAAAGTAAAAAAATTAATGATTTTTTACTAATACTAAATTTATTTAAATTATTTAAATTTTTTAAACCTTTTATTTCATTTTTATTATTATTCTTTTCATTATCATTCTTTTTATATTCATTATTTCTTTCTTTTGAAAATAAATAAACTAGAAATAGAAGAGAAATAGCTAAAAACACTAAAGAAATATTATTTAGAGAATATATATAATATATAACAGTACTTAAAAAAGGTATAAGAGCTAAGGAATATATCAATATATCGGAAATTTTCAATTTTAGGGGGTTTTTGTTAAACAAATTTGTCATATTTAAATAATTGCTAATTTATACTTAAATAATAGCAAATTCTTGCTTAAATTGGCAATTTTAGTTAACATTTAATAAAGATATTAATTTAAATTAGGTGTTTTATATTTGTCTAAATTATGAAATTTTTTAATAAAATACATACAAAAACTAAAAAGAATTGGGCAGATATAATAGTTATAATTATTGCGCTATTGTTTTTTGTATTTTGTTTAGTATTTATTAGTAATTATCAAGTAGAAGATTATCCACGTTTTTCATCTCCTGATGAAACAGCTAATTATTTTTTTACTAATTCATTTAGTCAAGGAGAGGGAATTACCAGTTTTAATGAATCAGGTATATATAGTGAGGGTTGGGTGAGACCAAGAAGTATGCGAGTTGATCAGGGTTTTTTAAAGCCTGTTAGTTTTCCTGGTATTATTTTAATTTTTGGCTCTATTTCTGGTTTTTTTGGTAATCAAATAATACCTTATCTTAGTCCACTTTTTGCATCCTTAGGGATTATAATATTTTTTTACCTAATTAAAAGAATTTTTAATAAAAGAGTAGCTCTTTTATCAGCGGCATTATTATCTGTTTTTCCAGTTTATATTTATTATTCAGTTCGTTCAATGTTTCATAACATTTTGTTTATTGTTCTTGCTTTAGCTAGTTTGTATTTATTAAGTCGTGGAATTAACAGGGTAAAAGCTAAAAAAACAAAGATAAAAGAATTTTTTTCTAATTTTAAAAATTATTTTAATAAATTTTTGTCTCTTCCTGAAAAAAATGATTTTAAAAAACTTATTCCAATATTTTTTTCCGGAGTATTTTTAGGCTTAGCTTTAATTACTAGAACATCAGAGCTTTTATGGTTGCTTCCAATATTCTTTGTAGTCTGGTTATTTTTTACCAAAAGAATTGGATTTAACAAAACACTTCTTTTTTTAGCTGGACTATTTCTTGGATTACTACCAGGATTAGTTAGCAATCAATTCTTATATGGAGATGCTTTAAGTGGAGGCTACAGTGAAATGAATGCTTCAATTAGTGAGATATCAGAGACTGGACAGTCAATGAGTGTTAAAAAAATCTTTAATTTAGAAGAGCTAGGTGTTTTTTATGAGAAAGTAAAAGATAATATTTTTTATTTCGGATTAAAACCACGGCAGTCACTGAACATGTTTAATTTATATGTAATTAAAATGTTTCCATATTTATTTTGGGTTGCTATTTTAGGTTTTTTAGTGTTTGTAATAAGAAACATTAAGAGATTGAAGAAAAAACATATAGTTTATTTTGTAACTGGAACCTTATTTAGTGTATTTTTAGTTTTATATTACGGAAGTTGGTTATTTAATGATAACCCAGATTTAAGCCAAATTACCATTGGTAATTCCTATACCCGCTATTGGCTACCAATTTATTTATGGCTAATGCCAATGGCTGGTTATTTCTTATATCGTTTTTCTAATGCTCTTTTTCCAGTTAAATATGTAGCTAAGAAATGGAGAACCATATTTGTTAACTCTATTCAAATTTTAGTAGTTACACTCTTTGCCCTATCTTCTTTATCCTTTGTTTTATTTGGATCAAGTGAAGGTTTACTTTTTTCTCGCTATAGTTATTTCTATGATCAAAAATCAGCCAATGTGGTAATAAGTGAGACAGAAAGTGATGCTATTATTTTAACTAAATACCACGATAAATTATTTTTCCCCCAAAGAAAAGTAATTGTTGCCACTTTACCTGATAATGATTTAAGTTTTCAACTGGAAAAGTTAATTGAAAAATATCCAATCTATTATTATCATTTTAAATTACCAGAAAAAGATATTAGATATTTAAACGAAAGAAGATTAATTCCCTATGGTTTAAATATTAATTTAGTTAGAGAAGTAGATGACACTTTTTCCTTGTATGAGATAATTAAATATGTTGAAGAAGAAACTGTGGAAAAAGATGAAACAAATCAAGTTGAAGATGATTTAGATCAAACAAAAAAATAATTTAAAAAGAAAAAAATAGATTAAAGTTATTTATGAAAAAATATTATCACATAATTACAATTGGTTGTCAGATGAATGTTTCTGATAGTGAACACTTAGCCTCTTTTTTAGAAAAAGAAGGTTTTATATATTTACCTGAAAGAGAAAAGGTAGATTTATTAATAATTAACACTTGTGGTGTTAAACAAATGGCTGAGGATAGGGCTTATGGATTAGTTAATAAGATTAAAAAAGAAAACAAAGATGTCAAAATAATTATTACTGGATGTTTGAGTAAAAGAGATGATGTTAAAAGAAGATTAATAGGTAAAGTTGACTGGTTTCTACCAGTAAATGATATGTACCTTATCCCAGATCTTTTAAAAGGTGGTGACTATAATCCATATTATAGTTTAGACTCATTTAGAAAAAAAGAAGGAGAAAAATATCTTAAAGAAGAACCAAAGCACTTTAGCTCTTATAGTGCTTATATTCCAATTGGTAATGGTTGTAATAATTTTTGCACATATTGTGTTGTTCCTTATGCCAGAGGAAGAGAAGTATATCGTCCTGCTCAAGAAATAATTACTGAGGTTAAAGCTTTACTTAAAAAGGGTTATAAAGAAATAACTTTAATCGCCCAAAATGTTAATAGTTATAACGATGATGATTATAATTTTGCTAAACTACTTAAAGAAATTTCAGAAATACCTGGTGATTTTTGGCTTCGTTTCTCAACTAGTCATCCCAAAGATATGAGTGATGAGTTAATAGAAGTTATAGGTTCAAGTGACAAGATAGCTAAGCATCTTCACTTAGCTCTTCAGTCAGGAGATGATGAAATTTTAAAGGCAATGAATAGAAAATACACTACTAGTCATTATCAAGAGTTAATAGATAAAATAAGAAAAGTAAAACCTGAAATATCTATAACCACAGATATTATTGTTGGTTTTCCAGGTGAAACAAGGGGGCAATTTGAAAATACTAAAGAAATATTTAAAAATATTGGTTTTGAAATGGCCTATATTTCTCAATATAGTCCTCGGCCTGGCACAGCTTCAGCTAAAATGGAAGATGATGTTTTAAATATTGAGAAAAAGGAACGTTTTAAAGAGCTAAATGAGATTTTAAAAGAATGTGCTAAAAATGGTAATGAAAAATATAAAGGTAAAAAGGTAAGAGTTTTAATTGATGGAAAGAATAAAAGAGGTAAGTATTATGGAAAAACTAGTTCTTTTAAAACAGTTTTAATTAAAGAAGATAAAGAACTTAAATTAGGTGATTTCTATAACATTAAAATTGAAAAAGCTCTTCCATTTGGCTTAGAAGGTGTTGTTTGTTAAATGTATTTATATGATTAAGAAAAATAAAACACATAAGAATAATAAAGAAGATAAAGACTATAACAAGAAAGAAAAAGTAGTAGTCATTTTAGGAGCAACTGCAACTGGAAAAACTGGCTTAGGAGTTAAGTTGGCAAACAAATATGACGCTGAGATTATTAGCGCTGATAGTCGGCAAGTTTTTAAAGGAATGGATATAGGTAGTGGAAAAGATTTAGCTGAATTTGTTGTAGATGGAAAAGAAATTAAACATCATCTAATTGATGTAGTTTTACCAATGGAAGATTTTAATATCTCTAAATACCAAAAATTAGCTTTTAAAGCTATTTCTAAGGTTTTAAAAAAAGAAAAACTTCCAATAATTGTCGGAGGAAGTGGGCTTTATTTACAAACAGTAATAGATAATTATAACTTAGCTAAAACAGCAACTAATATTAAAAGAAGAAATGAATTAGAAAAAATACCTAAAGAAGATTTGTTTGAAAGAATAAAAATATTAAAAGAAAACTTTGCGCTTAATTTAAATAATAGTGATAAAAATAACCCAAGAAGATTAGCCCGATATTTAGAAATACTAGAAAGTGGAGAAAGTGTAAATCAAAAAAAAGAATCAAAATATGATTATATTCTACTTGGTTTAGAATATCCCGATGATTTAATGAAAGAAAGAATTGAATATAGATTGCTACAAAGACTTGAAGAAGGAATGACAGAAGAGGTAAAGAATCTATTAGACAGTGGAGTAACTAGTAAGCGTTTAAAATCTTTTGGATTGGAATATAGATATATTACAAAACATCTTGAAGGAGAGTATAATTATTTAGAAATGGTAGAAAAGCTTAATACGGCTATATACCGTTTCTCTAAAAGACAAAAAACTTGGTTTAAACGTTTAGAAAAACAAGGAAAGGAAATTCATTGGATAAAGAATCAAAAAGAAGCAGAGAAGTTGATTGATAAATTTCTAAAGTAACAAAAAAAACAGCTAAGTGAATTGTACCCCAAAAAGTGGACACGAAAGTGTCTGCTATTTTTCTTAGATAATAACAGTTATTCTGCAATTAATTTCCTAGAGAGTGAGCTATCCACTCTTTCCATATATAATTTATCATCTTCTACTGTCAAATCATTATAGTTTCCAATATCTTGAGCAAAAATTTTATCTATTTTATTGCTCTCCAAGTCCCAAATAAATATGTAGCCTTCACGCCAACTCCCTGGTGTAGCCCAAAAAGCCATTTTTGTATTGTTGTCAAAAAATAATACTGGGTGAAAGCTTGGCTTTCCTCCAACGCTTGTTAATTGAATTTCTGAAATAGGATAAAGAACCATTCCCAAGACGGCACTCATTATTGTTTCTCCTTGCCAGCTTCTTTTAAATATTTTGTTTTTAGAGATATAAAAATATCCGCTTTCATCTGGTGCTACAGCAATAACATTTCCGCCAATATGCATTTCTTCTATTGTGTTCTCGCTCTCTGATCTCGGTGAGCGATGCACAATATAACCGCTTTCCATTGATACAAATTCTGGTCCATTATACGTAATTAAGGCATAGTCTTCTCCACTATGAATGAGTTGTATTCCTCCAACTTCACCTTTTAATTTATATTCTACATTCAGTGCATCATTCTTTCTATCATGAATGTTTATAACAGTAATCTTTTCTTTATTCCAAAACCATGAATCGTATTGATAGGCGTTTAAGCTCAATCCCGATCCTATATCACCTGCTACTTTATTAATATCTGGAAAATATAATTTTTCTGCTACCACAAAACTAAATATTCCTGCGCCAACGAAGACGGAGAAAATAATTATTACAGTAAGTTTAAGAAATTTCTTCATAAAATTTGATCTATTTATAACTTTAGTATATAAAAAGCAAACATAATTAATTCAACTTTAAACTTGGTTCAACCTGTTTTTTAATCTCATCACAAGAACCCTGGCTCAAAGCACCACTACCACAAGAACTTACAAAAAGAAGCCAGTCACTATTTAACTGCATTGGATAAAGATCTCCTGCCGCAGCACACAAATCAAAATCTTTTTTAAACTCTTCAAGGGATGAATATTCTGCCTCATTGGGCAACAATGTCACAACAAAAGGTCTCGAATCTTGATCACCACCCTGATACCAAAAACTATATACAATTTCCATTGAATCGTTAAACTTCGATATTAATCTATTAAAATAGCCCGTATCCTGTTTTATTCCACATTCATCGGACATTCTCTTTAACTCTTCAGGCCTATAACTAAAAGGTCTATATTCTCTTGAAGCCTTAATGCCATAGGCAGAGTAGCTCAATGGCTCTTCTTCTCTACCACAATCACAAAGCACTTTTTCGCCACACAAGGTAGATACACTTCCACACAGAACTTGCACGTTCTCATATTCTCTACAGCCAAATAAACCCTCACAGGTTTTCAAGTTGAACTCACAATATCCTTCTTCTGGATATATTTTAAAATCATTATCACAGGTCGCGGGAATTAAAAAGAATAAACCAAAAATAATAAATAATACAAAAAATATTATTAAAATCATTATCCCCAATTTTTTTTTCATATCTTTTTTCAATGATTATTTTTTAAAACAATGAATAGCTTATCAATTTTCAAGTATTTATTATAAATAAATTATAACATTTATATAACCATAAAGACAGTATTCAGATTCGAACTCATAAACCCCTTTATTTATAAACCTTTCATATTTGTTTTACTTAAACAAAAAAAGAAGACACTTTCGTGTCCACTTTTTGGGGTACAGTTCACTTAGCTGTTTTTTTTCTTTCTAACTAAGTAATTTCTCAAGTATTTCCATAGCAACTTTAGGATTTGCTTTTCCTTTAGTGGCTGCCATAACTTGGCCGAGTAAGAATTTGATAACAGTAGTTTTTCCATTTTTATATTCTTCAACCTGAGCTTGATTTTTATCTAGTATTTCTTTAATTTTGTTTTTTAACTCTTCTTCGTTGTCAATTTGTTCTAATCCCAATTCTTTTACTAATTTAATCGGACTTTCATTTCTATCAAGCATTTCAGTTAATACTTTTTGTCCAGCTGAGGAATTAATTTTTCCTTTAAAGATTAGAAATACAAGTTCTGCAAAATTTTCTGGAGTTATTTCAATGTCTGAAATATTTTGATCTTGTTCTTTTAAGTGTTTTAGTAGTTGAGTAGAGATTAAATTAGCTGTTGATTTAGCTAAAGCTCTCTCTAGTCTCTCATATTCGTCTCCACTAGCCTCTATCCAGGCTCCTAGCTCGGAAACTGCGCTTTCATACCATTCTGATAGTTTTCTGTTGTTGGACAACAAAATAGCACTATCTTCAGTTATGCCATATTGCTGGATGAACCGTTTAATTTTCTTATCCGGCATTTCTGGTAATTTTTGATGAATCTCTTTTAACCACTCTTCACTAATCTCAAGTGGTGGAATATCTGGTTCAGGGAAATAGCGATAATCAGCTGAAGTTTCTTTTATTCTCTGTCTTTTTGTTTCACCATTATCTTCATCAAAACCTCTAGTCTCAGGTAATACTTGTTCATTGTTATCTAATAGTTCGCTCTGTCTTTTTATCTCAAAATCAATCGCTCTTTCTACTGATTTAAAAGAGTTAATATTTTTAACTTCAACTTTTGGATTTAATTTTTTTCCTTCCTTAGCTTTAATTAAACCATCTTCATAGATCCAGGAATCTTTTTCTTGCAAGCTGACATTTGCTTCACAGCGCATTTCACCTTTTTCCATATCAGCTTCAGAAACATCAAGATAGCGTAGGTATTTTTGATATTCCTGACAAAACTTTTTAGCTTCTTTAGCATCTTTAATTAATGGTTCAGTAACCATTTCCATTAGAGGGGTACCAGCTCTGTTGAAGTCTATTAATGTATAGTTTTCTCCTTTTTTGTGAATTGATTTACCAGTGTCTTCTTCTAAATGAATTCTGGTAACAGGGATTTGACGATCATCTATTTCTAAATAACCCCCATAACATAATGGCATATCAAATTGTGATATTTGATAACCTTTAGGAAGATCTGGATAAAAATAGTTTTTTCTATCGAATTTTGAATCTCTGTTAATTTTTGAATGAATAGCAAGTCCTGTCATTATTGTTTTTTCAATTGCTTCTTTATTGGGAACAGGAAGGGTTCCTGGGTGTCCAAGACAAATTGGGCAAACATTGTTATTAGCTTTATCTGAAAAAGGATTGTTCAAACATGAACAAAACATTTTGCTATTTGTTTTTAACTCGGCATGAATTTCAAGGCCGATAATAATATCATATTTCATATTTATCTATTATACTAAAATTTTCCACTACTGCCAAAATTATTTTCTCCTCTTTGGCTTTTATTATTTACCACTCCTTCCTCAAGTTTAAATTTTGGAACTTCTTGAATTAGTAGTTGAGCAATTTTTTGTCCAGGAACAATATTAAACATGTCTTCACTGAGGTTTTTTACAACGACTTTTATTTCTCCTCTATAACCAGAATCAATAACTCCACCCATAGTAGTTATTCCTTGACTAGCTAAACCACTTTTATCCCAGATAAGGGCAGCGTAATTGTCTGGTAATTCAATTTTAATTCCAGTTCCAACTAAATCTTGACCATAAGGAGTTATAGAATAATATGAAGTAGCAAAGAGATCAAAACCAGCATCACTTTTGTTAGCTTTAATTGGTATCTTAGCTTCACTATTAAGTCTCTCAACTTTTATTACATTATCTCTATTTTCTCTTATTTCGCCTTCCTTATTTTTTTCTTCATTTTGTTCTTCTTTTTTATAATCTATTTCCTTATTTCTCTCTGGCTCTATAGTTACATCATTTTCTTCTTTAAGCTCATTAATATCAATTTCTTTTTCATCTTCTGTTTCTATATCTACTTCCTCTTTAAAATTTTCAACCCTTTCTTTTTCTTCTTTTATTAATTGAGCTTTTTCTGAGTAAATCTTATCAGCAGGAATTTGACTAATCATACTAGAATTATTAGTACTCATAATATCACCAACTGCATCAAAGCCTGAGTAGTTATAGAATTGTTTCTTTGCACTATCATCCTTTTTTCCTTCTAAGAAATTCAATGTCTTTTTTAAAAGTAGTTTTTCAATTTCGGCTATTGTTTGATTGGCATTTATTTTAATCCAACCATACTCTTCTTTTAGTTTTAAATGAGCCCAGCGTACTTTGTTTATTAAATCATTATTGTTCTCATGTCTATGACCCTTTTCTATTCCATTTTTAAATCTTTCTCCGTCAAAGAGAAAAACTAAATCTTCATTAATTACATTTGAATTTATTTTTTTTAAAAAAGTTTCACTAAGTCCTCCACCTAGACCCCAAGCCATACCTGTTCCTTTGTAGTCTTCAGCAACAATATTAATACCTTGTTCTAATTTATCAATTAGGTTTTTTTGATATTGAGTTCTATTTAGAGCGTAAATTATTTGTGCTTCTTTAAGGCTTAAATTATAGAAGTTACCATTACGTAAATAATCATTAATCATTTCCCCAGATGGCATTAAGTCGTAAATAGGGAATTTTAAGTATTCGGTTTTGTAGCCTTCTTTTTGTAAGTTTGCTACTAAAAGCTTAGCTTGGGTGCTTTTTCCCAAGTTATTTATTCCATATAATACTATTAATTTTCCTGGTTTAGTTGTCATAATTTTCTATAATTTTATCTAGTTCTTTATAAAAATCTTCTAAGGAATTTTCATTTACAATTTTAAAATCGGCTTTATTCATAGTTTCTGGAATGGTGATTTCTGTTTCTTTTTTATGATCTTCTAAAAATTGTTTATAGCTTTTTTCGCTATCACCGGGATTTTCATTGCGCTTAACTGATCTTTCATATCTCAACTCAGGATCAGCTTCAATAGCAAGCATTTTAAAACTTGGTAAATCTTTTAAATATATAATATCGTCCATTCTTCTAATGCCGTCAATAATAATTAAATCATTTGAATTTTCTTTTATATTTTTAGCCATAGTCTTAGCCAATAAATCATTACCCGAGTTTTTTCTGCTCCAAGTTGAAAGGGAAATAATATTATCCCTTGATTGCTCAATTCCCAAGACATCTAAAGCTTTTCTTAATATAGATGAAAAACGGAACTCAACTGCTCCGTAATTTTTCATTAGATATTTTTTGGCCTCTCCTTTACCACTAGCAATTAATCCCACTAAACCAATTATTTTTTTATCCATATTTTTAAAATGTTTCTTTATATTTTGCGCTATTTTCTATTTTTTTTCAAGTCCAATTATTTTTTCACCTTATAATGCACAAAAACAGTATTATCATTTAACTTAGAACACTCAATTAGCTCTAAATCAGTATCTTTATCTAAATTAAATAGATTAAGTCCTGAACCAAATATTTTTGGTTCAATACTAAGCATTATCTCGTCAATTAAATTTTCTTTTAAAAACAGGGAATTTAAATAACTACCACCACCAAGTAGAGCTTTTTTATATCCTAATTTATTTAATTCTTCTAAAACTTTGGATACTTCTCCTGAAACCCATTTAACACCTTCAATGCTTTCTTTGTTGTCAGGATTTTTAGTAAAGACGACATTTAAACGGTTTTTTAAGGGAGCTGGAAAAGTGTTAAAAGTATTTTCACCCATCATAATTACACCACAGTCTTTAGAAACTTCAATAAATTTCTTTTTATCTTCCGGACTTGTCCAGTTAGCAAATTGATTTTTATCTTTAGCTATTTTTCCATCAGCGGTAATAGCCATCATCATTATTACTTTCATATATTTTTTAAAAAAAAGACCGTTTAAAAAACGGTCTATTAAGTTGTAATACTAAACTGCCACCTTGGCTTTTATTTGCGGATGTGGATCATAGCCAACAAGTTCGAAGTCTTCATACTTGAAGTCAAAAATGTCTTTCACATCTGGATTAATTTTCATAGTTGGCAATTCTCTTGGCTCACGGCTCAAAAGTTCGTTAACTTGTTCAAAGTGATTGTTGTAAATGTGCAAATCACCGAAGGTATGCACAAATTCACCAGGTTCCAAATCACACACTTGAGCAAACATCATCGTTAGAAGAGCATAAGAGGCAATATTGAAAGGAACACCAAGAAATGTATCAGCGCTTCTTTGATAGAGCTGACAAGACAACTTACCGTTTACCACATAAAACTGAAAAAAGGCATGGCAAGGCGGAAGATTCATATTTTCTAAATCGCCCACATTCCACGCATTAACAATAATACGTCGAGAATCCGGATTGTTTTTAATGGTATCGATTGCAATTTTAATTTGATCAATTGTTCCGCCTTTATAGTCAGGCCAAGAACGCCATTGATAGCCATAGATATGGCCTAAGCTTCCGTCTTCATCGGCCCATTCATTCCAAATACGAACTCCTACTTTTTGAAGAGATTTGGCGTTAGTATCACCTTTTAGAAACCACAATAATTCGTGGATAACTGATTTAAGGTGAACCTTTTTAGTGGTTAAAAGAGGAAAACCTTTACTCAGATCAAATCGGATTTGACGACCAAACACACTTTTAGTGCCAGTATTAGTCCTATCCCATTTTTCGGCTCCATTTTCTAGGATGTCTTTTAATAAATCTTGAAAAATTTTCATATTGTATAAGTTTTTAAGTTACTGGTATTTTTATACCATAAAATATAAAAAAAATCAATAGTGATTATTGATCTTTATATTTAGTAACTTCATTATTAATTAAATCAAATTTAATCCCTGCTTCTTTAAAAACCTGCTTAGATCTTTCTCCAGCGTGATAATCCTGGGCACAAACCACTCTTTTTATTCCCGCATTAATAATCATTTTTGCGCAGGCATAACAAGGTGTCATTTTGCAGTATAGAGTAGAATCTTTTAAGGCAATACCCATTCTAGCCGCCTCACAAATAGCATTTTGTTCGGCATGAGTAGTTCTAATACAGTGTTGACTAGTGTGACCATCAGCATGAGTAACGGTGTGCATTTCATGACCAATTTCATCACAGTGAGGAAGACCAATTGGAGAACCAGCATAACCGGTGGCCACAATTCTGTTATCAAGGGCAACAATACAACCAGATCGCCCTCTATCACAAGATCCACGGCTACCAACCATATTCATTATATTTAAAAAATATTCATCCCAACTTGGTCTTTTATATTTTTCTTCATTCATATAATTATTATTTATACTATTATTCTAGCTTATATTTAAAAAAAAATAAATATTGACTAATATATAAAATTATGACTATAGGTATTAGAGATAATTAATCTTTAAAATAGAATAAATTTAAATCAAAACAAAGAAAAAACAAAGAGAAAATGAAAAAAAACTACATAAAACTACTTTAATTAAGAAAATAAAAATATTTTTCTTTTAAAAAGTCTAAAAAAAAGGTAGAATGTAAATATATACATTAATCTAATTTATGAAAATCATAGACTATTTACTTGAAAAGATAGATAAAAACAAAGAAGTCTTTTTTGAGATAAAAGCTTTTCCTGGCTCAAAGGAAGAATCAGTTAAAGAAGGGAAACAAAGAATGTTAAGTGTAAGAGTAAATGCTTCTCCTGAGGATGGAAAAGCTAATAAGGAAATAATTAAACTACTTGCCAAAACCCTAAATTTGCGTAAATATCAGGTTAGCATAATATCTGGTTTAAAGAGCAAAATTAAAAAGATTAAAATTACGAGATAAGTATGGATTTATCAATAATAATTGTTTCTTGGAATGTTAGAGAAAAATTACGCAAAAACTTAGAATCTCTTTTTAATTCACAAACAAGTAATAGTTTTGAAGTTTTTGTAGTGGATAATAATTCATTAGATGGAAGTGGTAAGATGATAAAAGAAGAATTTCCAAACGTTGAGTGTATTTTAAATAATGAAAACCTAGGCTTTGCTAAAGCTAATAATCAGGCAATTAAAAAAGCAAAAGGAAAATATATTCTTCTTTTAAACCCTGATATGTTGGTATTTCCTGAAACTATTGAAGATATGCTAACTTGGGCTAAGAACAACCAACAAGCAACTGTTAGTGGTTGTAAGCTTATCTCTGAAAACTATCAAATTATTTCTCAAATAAGAAGATTTCCTAAATTATTTGATCAGTTAATGATTGTTTTAAAAGTTCCTCATGTTTTTCCTGGTGTTTTAAATAAACACCTAAGAAAAGATTTTGATTACAGCAAGGATAGTAAGGTGGATTCAAT
>JAQICS010000014.1 GCA_027858435.1 Patescibacteria group bacterium
ATTCAACCCCTATTAATCAATTTTTAAAACTAAAACAAGAAATGATAGATAAAAGGGTAGATATTGTTATTGGATCTAGGTATTTAAACTCTTCTTCGGTTAAAATAAAGCAAAAATTATTTAGAGTGTGGCTTGGAAGGGTGGGTAATTTCTTAATTAGATTGTTTTTATTAGATGGTATTAAAGATACTCAGTGTGGATTTAAGTTATTTAAATCACATTGTGTTAAAGATATCTTTTCTTTTCAAAAGGTTAAGCGATTTGGTTTTGATATGGAAATACTACTTATTGCAAAAAATTTAGGTTATAGCATATTAGAGACACCTGTAGATTGGTATGATGTTGGCGGAAGCAGATTAAGACCTTTAAGAGATGGTATTATCACATTTAAAGATTTATTTTATATTAAATTAAATTTATGGTCAGGTCGTTATGACAGAGATTAAATATTAAAAATTATGCCAGAATTATCTTTTCAAGCTTTAGATGTTATAGCTATTAGTAAAATTATTTTATTTTTTACATTTGTTGTATTTCTTTTAGCTATTCGTTATAAAAACAAAACTTGGCTTTTAAGTTTATTGGCTTCTATTTCTTTAACTGTTTTTTACATAGATTTTTCATGGTCATTTAAAAAAATGTGGTGGGGAAATAATGGAGATGAAATCTTTATAATTTCTTTTTTATCTCAAGTTTTACATGATAATCCTTTAAAAGATTTTTATTACCATGGACTACCGGCTTTTTATCCGCCTTTGTATTTTTGGATCACGGGTTTGTTTTCACGTCTTTTTACAGCTAACGCTATTACAGCGGCTAAAATTGGAGTTAGTTTAACTATCTTCTTTTGGTTTTTTGGAACATTTATATGGCAAAAAATATATTATGTTTTTATAAACAAAGGAAATAAAAATAGTTTAATCAAAGGAAAAAGTATTTTATTATTTTTATTTCCTTTAATATATTTTTTTCTAATAGATTTTAATGATCTTATTTTAAAGCCGTATGAAACTTTGCCAGCAATGCTTTTAGCTATTCTTTTAGGTTTTATAGCAGAATCATTTTCTTCAGATAAATGGAAACTGAAAGAATATTTATTCTTTGGCATATCTGGTGCCTTACTTTTCTTGTCTTATTACTTTTGGTGGTTTATGGCTATACCAACTCTTTTAATGCTTGTTATTTTTAGTAAAAATAAATTTAAAAACCTTTTAAGAACAACAATAATTGGTGGTATTATATTACTACTGTCTTTGGTTTATATTGGTCCTTTGTTTTTATCTTATTTAGGAGGTATTGAAAATTGGCAAGCTTTATATTTCGTCCCTAAAGATTTTTCAACTTTTGTTTCATTTTCTCTTTTTTCTTGGCGTGGGTTACTTCTTCTTATTGGTTTAATTGGTTTAATAGTTTATAGGAAGCAACAATTTTTTAAAGCTAATTTAATTTTAGTAATAAGTTGTTATCTTTATCAATTTATCAGTATTATTTTATATGTTTTTGGTGCTAACGCCTTACAAGCAGCAAAACCTTTTCTTTTTTTAACAACCGCTTCTTTGGCTTTAGGGGCTGCTAAATTATTTTTTGAATTGTGGCAAAGATATGTTAAACCTTTGTCAAATAGTTATAAATTTAATATATCTTTAATTATTTTAATTTTTTCAGTTTATTTTTGGCCGATGACAAGTTTTGTTGATGATCCTGTGGTAAGAAGACAAATAGATATTAATCAATCTTTTCCTTCTGCTTTTTATTTATCAGAAAGTATTAAAGAAAATGTAGATAACTATTCAAAAAAAACCTGGCTTTCTAGTGGAGTTCCTGAAATAAATGCTTATTTAAATTTACATTACTTTATTGCTCATAATCCTCATTTTAGCCATCCGGCTTCACTTTATTCAGAAAGAATGAGTTTTATTAAAGAATTAAGTAAGGCAAGAGAAGAAGATTTTAAAAATTTATTAAATAATTCTCCAATTGATGCCCTATTGCTCTACAAACAGAGTGATTCTCAAAATTATTCATTATTTTTTTGGGCTGATAATTATCCTAATGGTGGTAAAGAATTAGTTATTAAAATACCTAAATCACAAATTAGTTTACTTCAATGGGAAAAAGCTTATGAAGATAAAGAGTGGTTGATTTTGTTAAAGAGATAAATATGAATTTTATTAGAAAAAATAAATATTTATTGATTTGTATATTATTATTTATTGTAACTAATATTTTCTTCCAATCATCTTTTTTGTTTAATTGGGATGCAGGGCAATTAGCTTTAGGTACTCAAAACTATTCTTTATCCATCCATCAACCACAGCCGCCTGGCTATTTTTCATATATTTATTTAGCAAAGTTTATAAATATATTAATTAATGATATTAATTTATCATTTATATTAATAAACTTTTTAGCTGGTTTATTGTCTATAATATTTTTATTTAAATCATTATTTCTTTTATCTAATAAAATAAGAATTGCTTTTTGGATAACTGTTATATTTATTTTTAACCCTTTATTCTGGTTTCACCATCTAGTTGCACTTACTTATATTTTTGAAGCACTATTAGCTTCTATTTTATTTTATCTTACCACCAAACAATTAAAAAATAATAAGACAAATTTAGTTTTGAGTTCATTTTTAACTGGGGTAATCGCAGGCTTTAGGCCATCTGTTGTAATTATAGCTCTACCTTTTTTAATTGTTCAATTAATACATTCACAAAAAAAACTGAAAACTCTTTTTTTATCTTTTGGTTTTTTTATTTTAGCTTTATCAATGTGGTTTCCGTTTTTAGTTTTAAAAACAGGGGGTATTGAAAATTTCTTTAGTATATTAATAGCCCAAGCTTTAGTAGCTAAAAACACTAATGTCTATAATATAAATCATCATATTTTTTTATTAAAAACAATAGTTTATTCCTTAAATGTTTTATTAATTATTGTTTTATTTAAATTAAAAAAAATATTTTGGTTTTTAAAAAATAATAAATTATATTTTCTACCAGTAATTATCATTTACCAACTTTTAATTTATACTTTTTTTCATTTTGGGGAAGCTGGTTACTTACTATCTATAATTCCTCTTTATTTTATTTTATTATTACCTGTAATTGAAAAAATATACTCTAAATCAAAAATTATAAGATATTCAATATTGTTTTTAATTATTATAAGTCAATTGTTAATTTTTAATTTTAATTCAAAGATAACAACTGACCATAAATTAAATCAATTAAATTACAAAAATATTGTTAAACATGACAAAAGGATAGAAACTTGGTTAAGTTATGTTAAAAAATACAAAAGTGATGAGACTTTGATTATTATTTTAAGAGGACAGTTCTTAGATGAGAATTCTCAAGTATCTAGTTATGATTATGACGATATTAGAATACTTAGCTATTATTTACCAGATTATAAATTATATGATCTATTAGGAGTTAATAATTTATATTTCATATCTTTTAATCATGACTATAGTCAAGTCAATGATAATACTGTAATTGTGCCAAATGGTTATAAAAAAATTATTTTTTTAGCAGATTATATTTATCCTGATATGCGTCCTAAAAATTTAAACTTAAAACCTTTAAAAAAAGGACAGCATTATAGCAATATATATACTGCAGAATTTTTAGTAGATAGTTTTGAATATAACGGAATTACATTTCAAAAAAGAATTAACTAAGCTAAAAATTGTATTAATTTTATTCATTTTGCTATAATATTAAGATAGTTAATAAATACTTAATTATAAAAAAATGAAAAATTTTTGCCTAAAAATATTTAAAAAAATTAAAAGATTTTTTTCTTACATTATAAAAAATAAAATAATATGAACCATTTATTTATATCACCAATACTTTTAGAGTATCCGTATTTAGAAGAATTAGTAAATGAGGCAATTTTAAAGTTAAAGCTTGATTTAGACCAGACGGGAAAAGAAGAGTTTAAAAAATCAGTGTTCTTTAATTTTAACAGGTACTTAGTTCTACAAATTGATCTTCTTCAAGATGAAAAGAGGGAGAAGTTGTATGATGAACTAACTTTCTTTATTGAAAATAAGAATGAAAAAGAAACAATAAATCTTTTAACTGAATGGGAAATATTGCCAGAAGCTAGATCTGAATTTGTTGATCTTTTATTAAACATTAAAAAATAGATTATATGAATAAATTTGAATCACTAAATATTAACGATAACGAGGAAAAAATTGAAAAGGTGGAGAAAAAAGAAGAACAACAAGAAAAAAGCGAACAGCAAGGAAAACAAGAACAAGAAAAAAATACATTTAAAACTGGCTTTGAGTCATATAAAGATATTCCTGGTTATCCAGAAAATCATAAAGGCCATGATAAATATGAATCATTGTTAAAGCTTAAAGAACAAGAAGAAAACAATATTGAAAATCCTGAAGTTCTTAGCTATGACAAGAAAATGAAGGAAGTGTTATCTGAAAAAGAAAAAGAAAACGAAACAACTCTATCAAAAGTTAGAAATATAACAAAAAACAAAGCTTTTAAAGCGGCTCTTTTAAGTCTAATGCTTTTATCCAAAGCTGGAGGATTATCAGCAGAAAACTTTAGATCTGAAGAATTAAAAGAAGGTGAGAAGATAGAAATGGAAAAAAATAATGAGGATAAAACACTAGAAAGTGAAGATACCTATGTCAGTGAATATAAAGAGTTTGACGAAAAAGTAAAACTTGAGGCAACTAACTACTTTGAAACTGATAAGGCAGAGATTAGTCAGGAAAACCAAGAAAAACTGGAAAAAGATTTAAGTAAATTTTTAAACACTATTGATGAAGATAATTTTGATGATTTAATTGCTAAGAAGTGGGTAGTTAAAGGTTCAAGTGATCAAAGAGAGACAATGAATTGGGGTGGTAGCAATAAAAACCTAACTAAAGCTAGAATTGATGTGGTAAGGTCTACCATTGAAGAAGTAATTAATAGTAATGACTTTTCAGAGAAATTAAGTGAAGAACAAATCGAGGAGATTAAAAGTAAAGAAATAAAAGAAAAATATCCAACACACAATGAAGAAGAGAAAGAGGATGGTGTTACTTATTTAACTGATTTAGAAAATGAAAAAACTGATGAAAAATATACAGTTTCAGAAATTAATGAAATAGCTAAATATAATCCTAAGAAATATCAAGAACTACTTGAGACTTGCCGTTTTACTAATTTTGAAATTGAATCAAATTATTTTGAACTAGAAAAATTTGATAGAGTTTTCTATTTAGTAGATGAGAGTGGTTCTATGCAAGCTTCTAAGTATTTTATTTCTGAAAAATTAGAAGACATTGATGTAGATAATAAGCCAATTGAATTTTATAGCTACTCTGATCTTTTAAATCCAGAAAGAGTGAATAGTTGTGATAATAGCCAAGAAGCCTCTGAGAAGATAAAACAAAGAGTAGAAGAAGGATCTTTTCGTGAAAGACAAATTGATGCCACTATGGGCTTAGTTAATAAAGCAGTAGAGAGTAATAAGGAAAGTGGTAATAAATATGAACAGCAAAAAATATTTGTTGCAACCGATGAAGCTTTTCAGGGCTTTAGTTCAAAAGAAATAGAAATTCTTCAAAAAAAAGCCAAAGATAATAATATTGAAATAGAATTTTTAAGTAGCTATCAAGAAATACAACATAATTATATAGCTCAGGATAATGAATTAAATGTGGTTAGGTTAAGTATTAATGAGCTAGCTAAAAAAGTAGAATCAGCTGCCAATGAAAAGAATAAAAATAATCGTTTAAAACAAGAAAAACATCAATCAAGTGAAAGAATAGATGAGTTCTATCAAAACAATTATGAAGATAGAGCAAGTAGTTTTGAAGTTTATGTTAAAAATTATGAAAATGATGCTTTCTTTACCAGATTAAAATCTAAAGGTTATGGTGAAACCCCAACTGAGATTAGAGAAAATCTAGAAAAAGAATTTGCTGGAGCTAAGAATTTTAAGAAATTAACTGAGTTTATCAACGAAGAAGTAAAAAATAATACTAAAGGAGAAAACTTAAGAAATTTAATAGATTATACAGTAATGGGAAATGGTAACCGGGAAGACAGACAATTTGCTGATGCCCTAAAAAGAATAGCTAGGCCTTTAAGAGAGCTAATAGAGTCTAGAAATAAACTAGATTTAATTAATGAAACTGTAGAGGATATGGATAAAGATGAACTACCAACAATGACCGATAATGTTTATTTTGAAAACTTTAACGATATAATAGATGATTCAAAAGTTGATTATAAAATGCCAGTTCATGGGGCAAGTGATCTTCTATCTAATTTGGAGTATTAAATTTAATTAAAGTTATATTAAATTATAATATAGAAA
>JAQICS010000059.1 GCA_027858435.1 Patescibacteria group bacterium
TGCCGAACTCTTTACCCATATATAATACTTTATTATCTAAATTATTAATCTTCTCGCTTTGTTTTATGTCTGTGTTTTCATTCATATTACTTCTTTAATTTACTAGCCTTGCTTTTTGCTAAACTAAGTAAAGGGATTATGGCAAACTCCCAAGCTACTTTAAAGGCAGAACGTGCTGAAGCAAACGCTATTCCTAATATAGCACTTGTTTCCCAGTTAGCTTGTTCAATAGCTGGATAAAGTGTTAAAAGAAAAGTTGCTCCGAAAGTAATACCGAAAGATATTAAATGCCTTTTAATTGTTGTCTTTGTTTCTTGTGTCATATATTTGTTTATTAAGTTAATATCATTTGAGGGATAAAGGTTGCTCCTAACGGTATTTCATAACCATCTCCATTATTATAAAGTTCTGATATTTCTGTTGATGATAAAGCTCTTGACCATAAACCCATTTCATCTACACTCCCAACGAATGGTCTGTCAGTAGAACTTCTATCCTCTCCTATTCCAAAAACAGAATATGATGGTGTTGATGTTGTTGTATCTGTTATTTCGGAGTCAAACGACCCATTAATATATAATTTTATTTTACCACTTGGCACATCTCTTACGAAAGTAATCATAGCCCAAGTGTTGTCTGCTATCGTGGTTGTTGTAGTGTCGTTTGGGTTATTAGTGCCATCATACATATTGTAATTTATTGTTCTATTTGCGAGTCTACCGACAAGAAACCAATAAATATCATAAGAAATAACGTGAGATTTAAAAAGATGATGAATTGTTGAATTATCAGTGAAATATTACCACCCACTTACAGAAAATGAACCAGATAAACCAGATGATATTGAGGCTTTTAAATAAGACCCAGAAGCCATTGTTAGTGCGTTGTTTATCTTGCCAGCTCCATAAGAATATGTCCCAGACATTACTCCAGTATTACTCCCAACACTATCAGCTGCGTTTCCAGAGCTTTCGTCTAATTTGTAATATGATACTAAATCAGTTAATAAAGACATATAATTCTAATTAGTAAGTAAATTCTATATAAATTTTTAATCCTTTTGGTGCTGTTGTTGATATTCCGTCTATATCAAAAGTTAATATAGCGTCTGCGGCAATAGCGGTATCACTAATAGCTGGAGCGGTTGCGGCTGTTTGAGAAGTTTTTTCTGTTGTATCAATAGTTATCTTTGTGCTTAGAATACTTGTTCCACCTTCGTTAATATCAATAGTCGTTACACCAGTTGTTCCCGCTGTATCTACATAAGCACCTACTTTTGTAATTGTAATAGCTCTATTTCCGGGTATTCTAAAATCTCCACCTATTGCTGTATCAATAGCTAAATCAGTAGTAGCTCCTATTAAAACAAAGGTTGCTGTTCTTACTCCATAATTACTATCATCTAAAGCCTTAGCAGTAGCATATTTAGCATCATCAGTTCCAGTGTTTAATTCTGTTCCAGTAGCTTTATCAGTTGTTTGTAAAGCACTATCAGCTGTTGAACCTTGTGCTGATGTGGCATAGTCTGTTGTATCAAATGCTTTTACTTGTGCTAGGTTTGTTACTTCACTATCCATTAAAGCACCTGCCGTGGTTACATTTGTTACATCTGTAACATCAGCATTATTCTCAACACCCGTTGCTTGAGATGCCGAGTCTGCTAAATCAAGTGAAGCGTTAACTGAAACATCAAGTTGAGTTTCATCTATGCCAGTAATATCTGCTGCTTCTAATTTATCTGTATTTAAGTTATCAATGTTAGTGTTTATCACACCCATTGATACAGAACCATCGTTTGTATTTATTAAATTTGTTATAACGCTCATATTATTCTACTTTATTTTTATTATTCCAAGTTGAATCACTTGGTTTATCACTATTATTATATGATGAACTTGGTTTAGTTATCCAAGACCATAGCCAATCTCCAATTCCTCTAAATATTACTGGAAATGTTGTTATGATATAAGAACTAACATTAACAGCCATATTCCTGATAGGTCTTAATAGTCCTACACTTATTCCTGTTATTGTATATTCTGTTACACTTGATATTAAGTTTATTAACCTACTAAATGTTGCGTTAATTCCTGTTATAGTATAAGAAGTTACTCCTGTTAAAAGGTTAATAAGTCTAGTTAGATTGACATTAACACCAGTTATTAAGTAACTAGCAGATTCAGTTAACATACCCCATAATCTATACATACCTATACCAGTTGAGCCTATAACATAATCT
>JAQICS010000009.1 GCA_027858435.1 Patescibacteria group bacterium
AACTAATACTAATATTATAGTAAATATGAGTAATTAAAACAAATTAAACTTTAAATTACACTACCTTAAAGAACTAACTTAAACAGATAAAATGAACTAAAATATGTAAAAATTTTTTCTTAAAAGAGAGAAAATTTTAGTTTATAAAATAAATTCTAAATAATTATCTCTATTAATTACCTTATACTCACTATTTTGATATCCTTCCATAAATACTTTAGGAGCTGGGGCCTTTTTTTTACTCCACTTAATCTCATAAGCAAACAGACCCCCATCTCTTTCCTCAATTAAGTCTATTTCTTGTCCTCGATAATTTCTCCAAAAATACTTACTACCATATATCTTGTCATAAGAAGATTTTTTAATTCTCTCTGAAACGATAAAATTTTCAAATAATTGACCAACATCATTTCTATTATCTAAACTTTCATATTGAGAGATAACCGCATTTCTAACACCGTTATCTAGAAAATAATATTTTGATTTTGTGTTTATCTCATTTCTTAAATTACGACTAAAACCACCAAGTCTAACTATTATAAAACTCTTTTCAAGTAGATCTAAATACCTATCAATTGTTTTAACATCTATTCTTAAGGTATTTGCTAATTCATTTATTGAAACCAAGTTACCAACTTGAAAAGAAATTAACTTAAGTAGGTTTAATAAAACACTGCTTGACTTAACCTTATTTAAACTTAAAATATCTTTTAATAGGTAAGAGCCAACCAAATCTTCTAGGAAGTCAATTTTTTCTTGCTTATTTTTAGCCAACACCGAATTAGGATATGATCCAAATACTAGAAAGTTTTCTAGATTGTCCTGAAGCTCATGTTTATTAAATTTATTCAACAATTCTTTTTGTGAAAACGGATAGAGAGAAAGAGTTGTTTTTCTTCCAGTTAAAGGCTCACCTATTTGTTGTGATAAATCAAACGAAGAAGAACCGGTAGCAATAATGCGAATACCAAATATATTATCTATCATAATTTTAAGAGCCATGCCAATATTCGGTATTTGCTGAGCTTCATCTATAGCTATTAATTCATAGCCTTCGGCATAATCAAGTATATCTTTAAAATTTTGCGACTTTAATATATTTTGCAACCTTATATCATCACCGTTATCAAGTTTATACTTTAATTTAGTTTTTCTTAAATAATTATTTAAAAGCGTAGTTTTTCCAACTCTTCTTGGACCATATATAACTAAAGCCTTGTTAGCTTTTAAATATTTATCTAAATTATCATATACTCTTTTAATCATATATTTAATGTTAAAAATTATATTTACACTTATATTATATGATAAATAAGACAAATTGTCAAATATATGGAGTCTGACTCCATAAAATAACGTAAATTTATGGAGTCTGACTCCACAAATTAAACTTTCTTAACTAAATGACTGAATTTACTACCTAATACTTAGGTTAATATATTAAACATGTTACTAAAACAAAGGTATTTCTCCTTTACTTAATCAAAGGTTTATACTTCCCTTTAAATTATTAATAATTTAATTAATAATTTAAATTGAAAAAAAATAGCCTTTCTGATATATTTAAAGCATAAAAATATGAAAAATAAAATCAAAAAAATAATCCTTCTTTTAGGAGATATAGCTTTTCTAAACCTGTCATTGTTTTTAACCCTAGTTATCCGCTATAACTACGATAGTCTAGAAGTCCAATGGGAAAACCACTTGCCTAAGTTTATCTTTGTCTTTTTCATTTTCATTCTTAGTCTTTATATAAACAATTTCTATAATTTAAATCTGGAGATTAAGGGACGAAGATTTTTTAAAAGATTAGCAACCAGCATTATTTTCTCCTCTTTCTTCTCTATTATCTATTTCTATCTAGCTACCGAACAAACCATTACCCCAAAAACCAACCTATTAATCTTCTATATTCTCTTTTCTCTTCTTCTAATTATTTGGCGCTATATTTTTAGAATATCCAATAATTCTTTCTCTAAAAACCAAGGAATTGCCATTATTGGTAATAATGAAAAGAGTAATAATCTCCTTAAAGAGATACGTCTTAACCCTGGTCATGGCTATGAAGTATCATTGCTAGTAAAAGACATTGATGACATATATTATCTTCCTAAATTAATTGTAGAGAAAAATATTAAAAACATTGTAATCTGTGATGATTTTAACCATGGACAAGAGTTAAGAAATATATTATTTTCTTGTTTTGAATTAAACGTTAATATATTTAGCTACCCTGATTTCTATGAACAAATTAGCGGTAAAGTACCAGTGGAAGAAGTTGATGTTAAATGGTTTTTAGATAATTTAAAAGAAGGAGAAAAAAGCTATTTTAATTCAATTAAGAATATATTTGACTACTCTTTCTCCTTTATTCTTTTAACTATTACTCTCCCCTTCTGGCCAATTATTGCTCTTTTAATTAAACTTGAAAGCTATGGTCCAATTTTCTTTAAACAAAAAAGATTAGGTCTTAAAGGAAAGTCATTTATCATGATTAAATTTAGAACCATGACCGAAAGTGATAACGATCAAGCCATGACCATTGAAGGAGATATGAGGATAACAAGATTAGGAAATATTTTAAGGAAAACTCGGCTGGATGAAATACCACAATTATTAAATATCATTAAAGGAGAAATGAGTTTCATTGGTCCAAGGCCTGAAAGACCAGAGTTAGCAGAAAACCTAGAAAAAGAAGTTCCTTTTTATAACACTCGGCTACTTGTTAAACCAGGCCTATCTGGCTGGGATCAGGTCTCAGGAGAATATCACAGTGCATCAACAGAAGACACTCTCAAAAAGCTTCAAAACGACCTCTTCTACATCAAAAACCGTTCCCTCTACCTAGATACAATAATCATCCTAAAAACCATCAGCGCTATCTTAAATAGGGCTGGGAGATAATATGATTAATTCTTCTAATAACAAAATTGATGTATTGTTAGCTAGTGATGAAAACTATTCTCTTCCACTTTTAGTAACATTAACATCAATTCTTGAAAACAATATTTCTAATAACTTTATTTATTTTCATATTATTAATAATAATATTTCAGAAAATAAAATAAACGAAATTAGAAAATTAGAAAATAAATATAATTGTAAAATTAATTTATATAAATTTGATATTAATAAGTTAAAAGATTATCCAATCTATGGTCATTTAACTAACACTGCTTATTTAAGATTATTTATTCATAATATTTTGCCTGAAAATATTGATAAATTAATTTATTTAGATTGTGATATAGTGTGTTTAAAAGATATTGAATTATTATATAAACAAGATTTAAACAACTTCCCTGTTGCGGCTGTAAAAGATGTTAAATCAAAGGAACTACTGCGTCTAAAACATTTTTCAAATATTTCTAAATACTTCAACTCAGGAGTAATGTTAATCAATTTTCCTTTATGGAGAAAATTTGTAAATGCTAATACAGTAAGTGAAATATTAAAAAACCAAAATAATATAATTTGTGATGCTGACCAGGAAATACTTAATAAAATTTTTACAAACAATTGGAAAGAATTAAAGCCAAAATATAATCTTGATATTAAACATAAAGTATTTAAAAAAGTTCCTAAAAATACTATCCTACTTCACTATAGCGATAAAATAAAACCTTGGAATTATGTCTATCCGTATAACAATAAGAAATATTTTTTTAAATACCTTAAAATTAGCAATCAATCAATAAAGTCTAGTAATTCCTTTTCTGTATTTATTAAAAAACATAAACTATATATTATAAATATAATAAAAATCATAATAAGACCTATTACACCAAGAAAAGTACTAGATCTTAATAAAAATAAATTTTTTAAATCTAGATTTAAATAATATGAAAAAAATTTTAAGATTTTTAATTAGATCTAAAAGAAAAAGAGTGTATATATTTTGGAAATACCAAATAATTAGAGAGGTGTTTTCTTTTAAATTAAAGTCTATTCGTTCAATTGGCTCTTTTGAAATTGCTAAATCTTTTGAGAATTATAGATACAAATTAAGTAGTATTGAATATAATAATAA
>JAQICS010000011.1 GCA_027858435.1 Patescibacteria group bacterium
GAAGAAAAAGAAGGTAAAGAAGGTAAAAAGGAAGAAAAAGAAGAAATTAATAAAGAAATTAATAAAGAAAATAATAAAAAAGATTGGGGTAATAATACGGATAAAGATAATATTTCTAAAAGTTTAGTAAATGAGTCTGAGTCAGAAAAAAAAGACATAAGTGAAGATACTTTGAAAAAAGAAATAGATAAAGAATTAAGTGAACTTGAAAAAGAAAAAAATAAAAAAGAAGGTAGAGCATATGAACCAGAAAAAAAAGAGGATGAAAAAAATAAACGAATTGTAGAAAAAGAAATTGCTAATAGTGATGAAGAGAAAAACAAAGATTTAGATGATAAAAAAATAGAAGAAATTAAAATAGAAGAAAGCAAAGAAAACAAAGAGGAAGAGAAAGGAGAAGAGGTAAAAGAAAAAGAAAGTAAAGAAGGTAAAAATAAAGAAGAGGTAAAAAAGGAAGAAGAAAGAGAAGCTAAGAATATAAAAGTAGAAGAAAAAAAGGAAGAAGATGAATATGTCTCAAGTCCTTTACCAGTTAACCCAAACTTTAGAAGACCAGCACCGGGATTTTCTTCAAAAAGACCAGTTTTAGATGATATGAAGCCAGTTTCTAAGATGATGAATCCAATTGAAGAATTAAAATTCTTAAATTTAAAGAACTTTAGAAGACTAGGAGATAATCCTGAGGAAAGTTGTAAAAGAATATTTAATAAAATAAAATTGTTGGAAAGAGATGGGTATGATAAAATGATTAAAGGTATTAAAGCCTGGCATTCTAGTGAAGTTAATCAACTGTATGTAAAAATTGGTCGAGAATCAATTTTAAAAGGTAAGAAAATGAGAGAAGTTATAGTTGAAAGACAAAAAAGAGATTTACCAGCTTTAAAAGAAGAGGAAATAAAAGCCATTTCTAATCTTAATAGCCGTTTAGTATTTTAATTTATGCAACAGTTTGTAGTACCACAATTTATCGATGTTGAAGCTAAGATTATTGGTCCAATAACCACTAGACAGTTTTTAATACTTTTAGGAGCTACTTTGTTAATGGCTTTATTCTATAGAATATTTAATTTTCTAGCATTTATAATAATCGGTGTGATAACTATTGGGATTGCGGTTGTTTTTGCTTTTGTAAAAATTAATGGAAGACCTTTTCACTTTTTTGTTTTGAATTTAATTCAAACCACTAAGAGACCTGGTACAAGAGTTTGGAATCATAAGGCGATATTGCCAGAGAAGGAAGAGGAAGTGAAGCCAGTGAAAGTAGATTACGTGCCAAAAAGAAAAAAGTTATACAAAAGATCACGTTTAGCAGAACTATCCTTAATTGTTGATACAGCTGGTAAATATAAAGGAGAAAAACAATAATATTAAATACAATGTCAAAAAGTAAAAAAGTTAGTGTTTCAACACAACAACATTTAGATATTGCTGAAATTAGAGACGATGTAGTTGTTATGAAAGATGGAACCATTAGGTCAGTAGTAATGGTTTCAAGTATTAACTTTGCCCTTAAAAGTGAGGATGGTCAAAATGCGGTTATTAATGCCTATGTCAGGTTTTTAAATAATTTAAGTTTCCCTCTACAGATTTTAATTCAATCAAGAGAACTTGATATTGATAATTATATTAATTTCTTAAAAGAAAAAGAAAAGCAACAGACAAATAGATTACTTAAAGTTCAAACTGCTGATTATATTGAGTATATTAAAGAATTAACATCACTTGGTGAGATAATGAATAAGAGATTTTTTGTAGTTGTTCCATATAGTGTTCTATCAGATAAGAAAAGAGGATTTTTTAGATCACTTGGAGAAGCTCTTAGGCCCGCTACTATTTTAAAACTAAAAGATAAAACTTTTCGTAAATATCAACAACGCTTAACCAGAAGAACAGAGAGTGTAATGAGTGGCTTAGAAGCGATGGGTGTAGCCGCTACTAGACTTGATACTCAAAGTTTAATTGAACTATATTACAAAACATATAATCCAGAAACATCTAAAAACCAAGAGTTAGCAGACATGGAGGATTTACGAGTTGAAGATTAATAAATAATTATTTTATGATAGATTTTAGCAAAGACAAAGAAAAAAAAGTTGATTTAAATGCACCTGTTTCTTTGCGTAAAAAAAGACCAGCAAATGAGGTTGAAAAAGACCCAGAGTTGGTTAGAGAAATAATTGAGGAAGAGAAAACCTTTAGAAAAGGTGTTTTGTCAGTTAGAGATATTATCGCTCCAGCTGCTTTTAAGGTTGAAGCTAATCATGTTCGTTTAGGTAGCATGTATTTAAGAACACTTTTTATTGTCTCTTATCCTCGTTATATTTCTGTTGGTTGGTTTGCACCAATTATTAACTTAAATGTTACCTTTGACATTGCCATGTATTTTTACCCCGTTAAAAGTTCAGTTGTTCTAAAGCAATTAAAGGATAAGGTTGGTAATATTGAGGCTCAAATTATAGCTGATGCAGAAAAAGGTGCAGCTCGCGATCCTTTAAGAGAAACAGCTTTAAGAGATATTGAAAATTTAAGAGATTCTTTAACTCAGGGAACTGAAAAGTTTTTTCAATTTGGTTTATACTTAACTCTATATTCAGAAAGTTTAGAAGAACTCGATAGACTATCTAATCAGGTGGAAGATATATTTGGTTCACGTCTTGTTAATTCCAGAAGAGTGTATTATCAAGCAGAACAAGGATTTAATACCACCCTACCTCTTGGAAACGATGAGTTATATATAACTTTTAACATGAATTCATCACCTATTGCTTCATCTTTTCCCTTTATTTCATCTGAGTTAACTAGTGACAGGGGAATTTTGTATGGAGTTAATAGGCATAATAATAGTTTAATTATTTTTGATAGATTTTCTCTTCAAAATGCTAACTCTGTGGTATTTGCAACTTCTGGTGCTGGTAAAAGTTATGCTATTAAATTAGAAATACTTCGCTCTTTAATGCTTGGAACTGAAATTATCGTAATTGACCCAGAAAGAGAGTATAAACACCTCTCAGAGGCTGTTGGTGGCACATATGTTAATATATCACTTGCTTCAGATAATAAGATTAATCCTTTTGATCTTCCTAGAGCTATTGGTGGAGATGCGAGACCAAAAGACATTATTAGAAGTGCTGTTATTACTATTAAGGGCTTAATTAAGATTATGATTGGTAATCTTGATTATAATGAGGATTCTCTAATGGATAGAGCTTTGCTTGAAACCTATGCTAAAAAAGATATAACACCTGATGCTGATTTATCCAAAATTGAACCTCCAATTATGTCTGATTTAGAACAAGTACTTGATGGTATGGAAGGTGGCACAGAACTAGCAGCTAGATTGAGAAAATATACTAAGGGAACTTTTTCTGGGCTATTAAACAATTTAACCAATGTTGAAACCGAAAATCAGTTGGTTTGTTTCTCGGTTAGGGACTTAGAAGATGAATTAAGACCGATGGCAATTTATACAATTGTTAATTACATTTGGAATATTGTTAGAAGTGAAATGAAAAAAAGAATTTTAGTAATTGATGAGGCTTGGTGGATGATGCAAAATGAAGATAGTGCTAAATTTATTTTTGCTCTAGTTAAAAGATGTCGTAAATACTATTTAGGTGTTACCACTATAACTCAAGATGTAAATGACTTTTTAACTTCACCATATGGTCAAGCAATTGTTACTAACTCCTCACTACAAATTCTATTAAAACAATCTCCAGCATCAATTGAGCAGATTAAAAAAACTTTTATGTTAACTGAAGGAGAAAAATACCTATTACTTGAATGCGGATTAGGAGAAGGAATTTTCTTTGCTGGAAACAAGCATGTTGCGATGAAAGTGGTAGCTTCATATACTGAAGATCAGTTAATTACTTCTGATCCTCAACAATTACTTGAAATTGAAGAAGCTAAAAAGGATTTTGCTAACAAGCAAGAAAATGAAGAAGACGAGTTCGATTTTTAATATTATTTTAAAATACTATATATGTTAACACAAAATGCTAGAAAAAATATTGGAGTAGGAATTATAGTTTTAGGCTTACTTATAATAGCTTTAATCGTTTATTTTATTATCATAAAACCTCAAGAAGAGCCAGGTTTTGAGATAGATGAAAATAATCAGTTAGTTCAAGAAAATGAAACTGTAAATCAAGAAGGAACAACTACACCTAATAACATTCCTAGAAACTATCAAGAATATGATGTTTCAAGAGAAGAAGAACATGCTTTTAATTCTCTTGATTTAGGAAAATTAGCAAATTCCTTTGCCGAACGATTTGGTTCATATACAAATCAATCTCAATATGAAAATTTTACAGATTTAAAGATGTTTATGACTAGTAGTTTTTCTTCTTGGGTTGATGATTATGTTGAAGAATTAAAAGATGAATCTCCGGATAATAAATATTTTTACGGAATCACTACTACCGCTATTACTCATGAAATTGTAGAATTTGATGAGCAAAAAGGAGAGGGGATAATAGTAATTAATACGGAAAGAAAAGAAACAACTATTAATGGTGACAATGAAGCTTTTCGACAAGAATTAGAATTACATTTTGAAAAAGTTAATAATGAATGGTTGGTTGATGCCGCCTATTGGGATTAAAATATAACTATGGCCAGTATTAAAAAAATATTTTCCTGTTCTAATTGCGACGCCCAATCTCCTAAATGGAGTGGGCGTTGTTTGGAGTGTGGCTCTTGGGGAACATTACAAGAAGAGATTGTTGATCAAAAGTCAAAAAAAGAAAGTGAACAACGATTAACTGTAGCGGCTGATATTATCTCCTTAAAAGATGTTAAAGAAAAAAATTTAAATCGTTTTAAAACTAGTATTTCTGAATTCGATAGAGTTTTAGGTGGAGGTTTAGTTCCTGGATCTTTAATTCTTTTAAGTGGGGAACCAGGAATTGGTAAATCTACTCTAGCAGCACAAATTGCTAATGAATCATCGTGTTTGGAGACTATTTATGTAAGTGGTGAAGAGTCTGCTGTTCAAGTAAAGGGAAGATTAGAGAGATTGAAATTAAACTTAAATAAATTTAAGTTCATTTCGGAAACAAACGTAGAAAAAATTATCGCCTCTACTTTAAAAGATAAGCCGCCACTTATAATTATTGATTCTATTCAAACAGTTTATTCTTCAATGATTCCTTCTGAGGCGGGGTCTGTTTCTCAAATTCGAGCAGCCACTGTTAAATTTTTAGAACTGGCTAAAGAAAATAATATTACTATTATTCTAATTGGTCATATTACTAAAGATGGTCAAGTAGCTGGTCCAAAATCACTAGAGCATATTGTTGATACTGTACTATATCTTGAAGCAGAAGTTAGTGATGGTTTTTGTTTTTTGCGATCAACTAAAAATAGATTTGGATCAGTTAATGAGCTAGGAGTGCTAGAAATGACGGGGTCTGGTTTTAAAGAAATTAAAAATCCTGGTTCAATTTTTATTGAAACACCAAGCGAGGATATTTCTGGTTCTGTTATAACCTGTGTAATTGAGGGAACAAGACCATTTTTAGCAGATATTCAGGCTCTTGTTTCTAAAACTGTTTTTGGTTATCCGCAACGAAAATCCAGTGGCTTTGATTTAAATAGATTAGCTGTTTTAAGTGCGGTAATCTCTAAAAGAACTAAGATAAATTTAACTTCTCAAGATATTATTTTAAATATAGCTGGGGGATTAAAAGTATCTGATCCTGCCTTAGATTTGGCGGTGTGTACCTCAATTATCTCTTCATACTATAATCAAAGCTGGTCTAGAGGCTGTATTGTATTAGGTGAGGTTGGTTTAGGGGGAGAGTTGCGACCAGTCTCTAAACTAGATGCACGTTTAAAGGAGGCAGAAAGATTAGGTTTTAAACAAGCAATTATTCCAGATACAGAAATAAGAAAAAGTGGTTTAAAAATTAGTAAAATTAAGAATTTACAACAACTTGTAGATATTATTAAATAACTAAACATAGAAAATTGCTTTATTAAAATAAAGTGAAAGAGGATAAAATAAAAACGGATCTTTTGATCCGTCTTTTTTTATGAGTTTTAACTCATAATAACTTCAGCAGAGCTTTTTGACTTTTTTTTGGTCAGAGTTTTTATTATTTCACTGAAAGTATTTTTGGCTTTTTTATTAGTAAATTTAAGTTCACTTACTAAAACACGCCTTGGTGTTTTTGCGGTTCTTTCATAGAAATCAGCAACGATTTCATTTTTGTCGTTAACTCTAATGTTTTTAATTCTTCCGCTAAAACTTTGATAAACAGTGGCAATACCTTTGTTTTTTCTACACATGATTAATTAAATTTAGAAGGTTCAAAAAAAACTGTATATAAACATAATAAAGTAAAAAACTAATTTTTACAAGGAATAAAACTAAAAACAATTTCTAGGTAGGCTCTATGTCGAAAAGTGTGTATAAAAAAGAAGAATTTTGTTAATATATTAGTGAATATAAGCTAAAAATTAACAAAACTCTTCTATGAAAAATAATATCCTAAATTTTCTAGAAAT
>JAQICS010000028.1 GCA_027858435.1 Patescibacteria group bacterium
GAAAAATATGATATAATTAAAAGGTAAATAAACAATTAATATAATTAAAATTAATTTAATATGAAAAAAATGAATGTAGCCATTAATGGCTTTGGTCGCATTGGAAGAGCAGCTCTTAAAATTATCATTGAAGAATTTCCAAATTTAAAACCAGTTGCGGTTAATGATTTAGCAGATAATAAAACTTTAGCTCATCTTCTAAGATATGATTCAGTCTATGGAAAAGCTCCCTTTGAAATTAAAGAAAAAGAGGACTGTATTTATATTAAAGGAAAGAAAATTGAATTCTTAACTGAAAAAGATCCCGCTAACCTACCCTGGAAAAAAATGAAGGTAGATGTAGTTTTAGAGTGTACTGGTATCTTTAAAACCAAAGACGCCCTAAAGGCTCACATTGAAGCCGGGGCTAAAAAGGTAGTACTATCTGCTCCAGCTAAAGGAAAAGGGGTAAAAATGATAGTTCCAGGAGTTAATATGAAAAATGTTAAAAAGAGTGATGATATTATTTCATGTGCCTCTTGTACCACTAACTGTCTATCACCAGTTACAAAAGTAATTAAAGAATCATTTGGAATTAAAAAAGCCTTAATGACAACCATTCACGCCTATACCGCTTCTCAAAACTTAGTTGATGGAAATCATAAAGATTTAAGAAGAGCCAGAGCAGCAGCAGTTAATATGGTTCCAACTACCACTGGAGCAGCGGTAGCTACCACTGAAGCTTTTCCTAGTCTAAAAGGTATCTTTGATGGTATGGCTGTTCGTGTACCAATTCCAGTTGGTTCAATGTGTGATACTGTTTTTCTTCTAAAGAAAAATGTCACTGAAGACTCATTAAAAAAAGCTTTCACTAAAGCTTCTAATGGAAAACTTAAAGGAATACTTAAAGCTTCAAATGAACCTTTAGTATCATCTGATATTGTTGGTGATCCTCATAGTTCAATTGTTGACCTAGAAATGACAAAAGTTGCTGGTGGTAATTTAGTTAAAATTATCGCTTGGTATGATAATGAGTGGGGGTATTCAAATAGATTAGTTGAACTTGTAGCTAACATGTCAAAATTTGTTAAATAAAAGTTTATATAAGATTATTAAATTATAAATGACTAAAACTGAGATAATAAAGAGAATTGAAAATGCTGGATTAGCGGGAAGAGGCGGAGCCTCTTTTCCGGTCTCTTGGAAATGGAAGTCAGTAGCTGAGTCTTTAAAGTCAGAAAAAGAAGGATATATTATCTTAAACGCAGCTGAAGGTGAACCAGGAGTAAAAAAGGATCAATATATACTTGATAATTATTTAAATGAGGTTTTAAATGGAATTCTTTTAGCAGATAGCTATTTAACTAGTAATAAAATTAAGAAAATATTTCTTTATTTAAACAAAGATTACTTAAAACAATTTAAGAAAAGGATTAATAAAGAGTTAGAAAAGAAAGCTTTTAAAAGTATAAAAGATAAGATTGAATATTTTGTTAAACCTAGTTATCCGGGCTATATTTCTGGAGAAGAGAGTGCTATTTTAAATATAATAGAAGGAAAGAAAATAAGACCGAGGTTAAAACCGCCATATCCAAGTTGCAAAGGACTATATTCTAAGCCAACCTTAATGCAAAACGTGGAAACATTCTATGACATATCTCTTGTATCTAGAAATGAATATAACGGACAAAGATTCTATTATATAAACGGAAATGTTAAAAAACCAGGGGTCTATCGTTTCTTCTCTGATTTACCAATTGAAGAAGTACTTAAAAGAAGTGGTAATTACACTGATGAATCTTTTTTTGTACAAGTTGGTGGTCAAGCTAGTGGAGAAGTATTAAACTCAGATCAATTATTCGTACCAGCTGAGAGTACCGCCTCTATCATGGTTTATAACAAAAAAAGAACAGATGAGAAGAAGTTGATAAAGTTTTGGCTTAGATTCTATCAAAAAGAGAGTTGTGGTAATTGTAGTATTTGCCGGGAAGGAACATATAGATTATATGAAATGATTAAAAAAGATGAATATGACAAAAAGCTGTTTTTTGAGATAGTAAGTTCACTTAAAGAAACTAGTTTTTGTGCGCTTGGAGCATCACTTCCAGTGCCAATTTACAGCTACTTTAAAAATGTTTTAAAAGAAAAAATAGTAGAATAATTATAGAAAATCTTTTAGAAAAAAGGTATAATGGATAATAATTAAATAAATAATTTAAAAAAATTAAATTTAAATGTATGAGTGAACAAAATGAAGAACAAAAAGAAGAAAACAAAGAAGAGAAGTTTTCTAAACCAAAACTAAATTCAGCTACAAAGGTTTTTAAAGAGTCAGTATCTGAGTGGTGGAAGAATATTAAAGGATTTTTAGTTATTTATGGATGGTCAATTCTTTATAGTTTAGCTTTTGTAGTAGGTGCTTTAATTATTGGCTTGTTGTTACAATTAACTGGAGATAATTTAATCGTAAAAATTATTACAATGCTGCTAGTTATGGTAGCAGGTATAGCTAGTATCTATTTCTTAATAAAAGCTTCGGTTGCTTTTATCTTATATATTAAAAATAATTATAAAGATGATCCAAAAAACCTATTTTTAAAGGAAAGTGATAAATACTTTTTACCGTATTTAGGAGTTTCTGTTTTAACTTTTATTTTAGTATTGCTATGGTCACTTCTTTTAATTATTCCTGGTATAATATTTTCAATATTCTATACTTTCGCAACCTATATTGTAATTTGTGAAGATAAAAAGGGAATGAAAGCTATTAAAAGGAGTAAAGAGTTGGTTAAGAGTTATTTTTGGCCAGTAACTGGAAGAATTTTATTAATAGCTTTAGTTTTTATCGGTGCTTCATATGTATTAGCAATTCCAATGATTGTATCTGGTGAAGGAACTCCTTTTTATGAGATATGGGAAGTTGTAGTTAATATATTTTCAATGCTTATAGCACCATTATCATTAATTTATTTCTATAAAGTCTATAAAAACCTAGTTAAAATTAAAGGTTAATTTAATGAAACCTAAACAAGTTAAAAAAATTAAAGTAATTGTTGATGGTAGGCTATATTACGGAGTTGAAAATGAAACTATTTTTCAACTCCTTAAGCGAAAAGGCTTTGATATACCAGCCCTGTGTCATCATCCAGACTTAAAAGTTAAAGCAAATTGTCGTATTTGTGTAGTTGAAGTTTCTGGCTGTGAAACTCTTAAAACATCTTGCTCAACTAAGATAGAATCAGGGATGGAAATATATACCTCTTCCGATAGAGTGATTAAAGCTCGTAAGATTAACATTGAACTACTATATGCCTCTCATGTTGAAAAATGTGTTAATTGTTCATATCGTTTTGAATGTGATCTTCTTAAGTTTGCCCGTCAATATAGATTAAAGATTAATAGGTTTTCTGATAGGAAGAAGAATAGGAAAACATATAAATTTGGTAAGGCAGTTGAGATAGATGATACTCAATGTATTGATTGTAATAACTGTGTTGAAGCTTGTCAGCTACAAGGAATATCTTTTCTTAAAAGTGATAACTATGGAATTAATACTGAAATAAAACCAGTTAGTGATAAGGATAAGACTTGTGTATATTGTGGTCAATGTGCTCTTCATTGCCCGGTAGCTGCCGCTCAGGAGCAAGATTCAGCTATTTTAGTTGATAAGATGCTTAAGGATAAGAAAAAGATTGTAGTAGCCCAAATTGCTCCAGCTGTTAGAGTAGCGCTTGGTGAAAATTTTGGTTTTAAATATGGAGTAAATGTTGAAGATAGAATATATACTGCTTTAAAGAAACTAGGATTTGATTATGTCTTTGATGTAAACTTTGGAGCAGATATCACCACTATGGTTGAGGCGGAAGAATTAGTTGAAAGACTTAGTGATAAGAAGGCTGTTTGGCCAATGATGACTTCTTGCTGTCCAGCCTGGGTTAATTTTGTTGAGTTCTATCACCCAGAATTAATTAATAATCTAACCACAGCTCGTTCTCCTCATATTCACAACGCCGCCGCTATTAAAACATATTTTGCTAAGAAGAAGGAGATAAATCCTAAAGATATTGTAGTTGTCTCCATTATGCCTTGTACAGCTAAAAAACAAGAGAAAGAAAGAGAAGAGTTGAAGTATAAGGGGAGGAAATTAGTTGATGAAGTATTAACTACCAGAGAATTTAGCTATTTAATTAAAGATAACAAAATTGATTTTAATAATCTTTCTAAAAGTGAAGGAAGAGAATACTTTAATTCAGGAAGTGGAGCAGGTGCTATATACGGAGCAAGTGGAGGTGTAATGGAATCAGCTCTAAGATCAGTTCCTTATATATTAAACAAAAAGGAAAAGGAAGAAAAAGAACAAGAAGAAAAAGAAAAAGGAAAAAATAGTAAAAAGAAGAATAAGAATGGTAATATAGTTAAAGCAGAAAATGCAAAACTTGAAGGAAGTTTAGAGTTTAAGTCTGTTCGGGGAATGAAAGGTATTAAAGAAGCAGAAGTTAAGATTGGTAAAAAGAAATTAAAATTAGCTATTGTAAGTGGGTTAAAAAATATAGAAAGTTTGATCCCTAAGCTATCTAAATATCACTATGTAGAGGTAATGGCTTGTCCAGGAGGATGTATTGGTGGCGGTGGTCAACCTATCCCAACCACTGATGAAATAGTTGAAAAAAGAATGAAGGGATTATACGGAATTGATAAGAAAAGAGAAAAAAGAAGAGCTCATTTAAATAAGGAAATGATGGAGTGTTACCAATCCTTGAAAAATTCTGAGAATAAGGATAAACTACTTCACACTAAATATAAAAAGAGTAAAAGAATTGTGGTTAAAACTACTAAAGATATTCCACCTTTTTAAATTATAATATAATGGAAATACCAGAATATATAAAAGAAATAACTGAAAAATTAAAGGCTTCAAATTTTGAAGCCTATTTAGTCGGTGGTTCAGTTAGAGATTTGTTAATGGGAAAAGATCCTTATGATTTTGATATAACCACCAATGCAATGCCTGATGAAATCATGAAGGTATTTGAAAATGGTAAATATGAAAATGATTTTGGCACCGTTATTCTTCCCATTAAGGAAGATGATAAGTTGATTTCAGTGGTTGAGATTACCACCTATCGTAGTGAAAAAGGCTATTCAGATAATAGACATCCCGATGAGGTTAAATTTGAAACTAGTATTGAAAAAGATTTAGAAAGACGTGACTTTACCGTTAATTCACTTGCAATGGATGTGCAAACAGGTGAAATAATTGATTTGTTTGGTGGTCAAAAAGATATAAAGAAGAAAATAATTAGAGCAGTTGGTGAACCAGAGATTAGGTTTAAAGAAGATGCTCTTAGGATGATGCGCGCTATTAGATTTATCTCTCAACTTAAATTTGAATTAGAACCTAAAACTCAAAGATCAATTACTAAATTAGCTGGTTCAATTAAATTTGTCTCAAAAGAAAGAATTAGAGATGAATTAATTAAAATATTAAAATCTGAAAAAGTATATGAAGGAATTATACTTCTTCATGAAACAAAACTTTTAAACTATATAATACCGGAAATTGAACAAGGAGTTGGAGTTAAACAAGATAGACATCATATTTACACGGTTTTTAAACACAATGTATTATCCCTTAAAAATTGCCCAAGTAAAGATTGGCAAGTGAAATTAGCGGCCTTGTTACATGATGTAGGAAAACCAAAGACTAAGAAAAAGATTAACGGAATATATACTTTCTATAACCATGAATACGCTAGTGCTAGAATGACAAATAAGATACTTAGCAGGCTAAGATTTAAAAATGAAGACAGAGAAAGGATAGTAAACCTTGTCAGAAACCACATGTTTTACTATAATGTCGGAGAGGTAAGTGCAGCTTCAGTTAGAAGATTAATTGTAAAAGTTGGCAAGGAAAACCTAAAAGATTTAATTGATCTACGTATTGCTGATCGCCTAGGCTCAGGTGTCCCTAAAGCCATGCCATATAAACTGCGTCACTTACAATATATGTTAGAAAAAGTTCAAAATGACCCAGTATCAGTTAAGATGTTAAAGATTAATGGCAACGACTTAATGAATGAACTTAATATTGAACCAGGACCAAAAGTGGGAGCCATACTAGATGTTCTTTTAAGTGAAGTAATTGAAGATCCAGAGAATAATAATAAAGAATATCTTTTAAACAAAGCGAGTAAGTTAATGAAACGGAATTTAGAAGAGTTAAGAGAAGATGCAAAAGAGAAAATTGAAGAAAAGAAAGTTAAGGAAGATGAGAGTATTAAAAAACAATTTAGAGTTAATTAATTAATAATTTAAACAAGTTATTATATGAAACATATCAAAAAAATATCACTACTATTTGTTTTTGTATTCTTAATTATAGGATTATCAGCTTGCTCCTTAGATAAAGAAGGAATAAATGTTGAAGACTATGATTTAAACAATCAAAACAATGATTTAATTAGTGATGAAGAAAATAATAGTGAAGAAAATACAAATAACATTGAAGAACAAGAGGGAGATAATGAAGAAGATGAAGAAGACATGAATGAAAACAATGAAGAGTTAGACGAAGATGAAGAAGAAAATAACACTGAAGGGTTAGATGAAGAAGAAGATGAAGATATTGAGGAAGAAAAACAAATATAATAAGAGGAAAATGAAACAAATAAAGAAGATAATAATTTAAATAATAATGAAGGTACAAGTGATAAAGAGGTTATCTCTGTTTCACGACCGGATTTAACAAAATATATGGTAGACCCAAATAATTTTAAAGACTTGGTATCTGAGTATACAGGTGCAATAATCAAAACAAATAAAGGAAACGTTGAGGTTAAGTTCTATAACACTGAATCACCCTTTACCGTTAATAATTTCTTAAACCTAGCTGATCTTGGTTTCTATGATGAAACTAAGTTTCACCGAGTTATTCCTGACTTTATGATTCAAGGTGGGGATCCTTTAACTAAAGAAGAAGATAGTATGTATTATGGTACCGGTGGTCCTGGTTATCGTTTTAACGATGAATTTAATAATAAGAAACTAGTAAAAGGATCATTAGCAATGGCTAATTCTGGCCCTAATACTAATGGTTCACAATTCTTTATAGTGACCGCTGAGTCAACACCTTGGTTAGACGGTGCTCACACTAATTTTGGTCAAGTTGTTAGTGGCATGGAAGTGGTGAATGAAATTGATGGAGTCAAAACTGGTGCTAAAGATGTTCCAGAAGAGGATGTTGTAATAAACAGCATTGAACTAGTTAAATAGTTATATGCAAGTATATTTAGATAACGCCGCTACAACTCGTGTTGACAAACGGGTTATACAAGCTATGAAACCGTATTATAGCAAGTTATATGCTAATGCTTCTTCAATTCATCTTTTAGGTCAAAGAAATAATCTTGATTTAATGGAGGCCAAAGAAAGAATTTCAAAGATTATTGGTGGAGAAGCACGTTCAATATATTTCACTTCATCAGCTACTGAATCAAATAATATGATTGTAAAAGGAGTGGCCTTGGCAAATAGGGGTGGTAAAAGAAATAAGATAATAATTTCAGAAATGGAGCACCCTTGTGTTAGAGAATCTGCTCATTCTTTAAAAGAAGAGGGTTTTAAGATTGAATATATAAAACCAAACAAAAAGGGAATTATCACTAAAGCAGAACTTGAAAAGATAATTGATGATAAAACACTTTTAGTTTCTGTAATGATGGTTAACAATGAAATTGGAACCATTAATAATGTTAAACAACTAGCTAAACTCGCGCATGACCATGGCGCCTATTTTCACACTGATGCAGTCCAAGCTGTTCCGTATTTAGAAATAGATATTAAAAAGATGGGTATTGATATGTTAAGTCTATCTGCTCATAAGTTTAATGGACCTAAAGGAGTAGGACTTGCTTATATTGATTCTAAAATTAAAATTAAACCCTTAATTGTTGGTGGCGGACAAGAAGAAGGACTTAGAGCCGGAACATATAATCTACCGGGTATAATTGGTATGACTAAAGCTTTAGAGTTAGCATATAATGAAAGAGATGAATACATTAAAAGAGTTAAAGAGTTAAGAGATTATTTATGGAAAGAAATGAATAAAGAAATTTCTGATCTAAAATTAAACGGTGATCTAGCTAAACGTGTTCCCGCTAATTTAAACGTCATGTTCTATTCCATTGAAGGAGAGGCAATTTTAATTGATTTATCTCGCCAAGGAGTATCTGTTTCCACTGGTTCGGCTTGTTCTGCTACTGATCTTAAAGGTTCATATGTTTTAAAAAGCATTGGACTTGATAAAAACTACTTAAACAGTAATGTTCGCTTTTCTCTAGGAAAATACAACACTAAAGAAGAAATAGATTACACAATAAAATGTCTTAAAAAGACAGTAAAAAGACTAAGAGCATTTAGTCCAATTAAATAACAAATTAAAATTTATATATATGGCACTTAATTATACAAAGAAAACAATGGACAATTTTCTTAAACCTAAGAATATTGGTCAAATGAAAAAAGCAGATGGTTATGCCCAAATTGGTAATATGGTTTGTGGTGATCAGCTAGACTTTTTCTTAAAAGTTGAAAATGGAAAGATAAAAGATGTTAAATTTCTTTCCTTTGGTTGTGCTTCAAATATTGCCACTGCCTCAGTTATGACAGAGAAGGTAAAAGGTATGACAATTGAAGAAGCTAAGAAATACCCCTGGCAGAAAGTATCAGCTGAACTTGGTGGATTACCCTCACAAAAGCAACATTGCTCTGTGATGGCCGTACAGGGACTACAAAAAGCAATTGCTGACTACGAAGAGAGACAGAAAGATATAAAAGAAACACCAAAGAAGAAGACAAAAACAACTAAGGCTAAGAGAGTTAAAACAAAGACAACTAAAGCAAAACCTAAAGCTACTAAGAAAGCTAAAACTACCAAGAAGCTTAGATAAGAACAGGTAACAAATATATTTAGATTATAAAAAATCCCGTTTTATTTTTTAATAAACGGGATTATTTTTTTGTATCCAAAATATTTAAATGAATAATATAAATACTATTAGATTTTTCATTTTCTAATATTTTAAGGTTAAACAATTAATTCTTACAAGCTATCACTTTATAGTCGCTTTTACTCGGTTTTTTTAAACTAATTTTTACATCTTTAATGTTTGACAATGGTCTTTCTGGAAACAAGACAACATCTAAGATATTATCCAAAAGATAAGATTTAGATATCTTCTTTGAAGCAAATTTTGCACAGATAAGGTCAAATTCTTTTTGATTTTTTTTATTGATTTTTTGAAATAAGTATTCAAAATATGAATCAATATACAAAAATTCAACACCCTTATGTTCGCTTTTACATTTTTGCCAGTCTCCTAATTGATCATTAATTTCTCCACTTTTTTCATATAAGGCATCAAAAACTTCAATTGGATCAAACATATCACTTAGCTTTAATTTGATAATTACCGGAATACAAATAAATGTATTTTTCCACTGTGATGTAATAGTGGTTTGAAAATCAAATACTTTGTTTTCTCGATATTTGCTATAACCAAACATTTGGCCAGGTTTAATTACAAATATTTTTCCTTTTGCCCAAACATTTTCTTTAAATTCTATTTTTTCACCTTTTTCGGTTAATAAAATAGTAAAGATACTTTTTGATGAAATATTAAAGATACTTTTTGAGAGATTATCTATATCGGATGGAATAGACGTTGTAAAACGTCTTCTAATCCAATTACATCCAATGTAATTAAACAAAAGGAAGGCTACAGTTATATAAATAACATTAGGATCATTGACAAAAAATCTTTCAGCATTTTTGAAATCACAGACTAAATCACTGACCATAAGTGATACAAGTAATAATATTACAATAGTTAATATAAAAATTGTGAAACTAATTGAAAAATTTGAAAAAAATAAAACGTAAGATCTAATAAATTTTTTCATGATTATTTGGTTTTAAAGGTTCATACTAATTAACTGATAATTATACTATATATATATAAATTTGTCAATAGATTTAAGGCTCTATGTCGAAAAGTGTGTATAAAAAAGAAGAATTTTGTTAATATATTAGTGAATATAAGCTAAAAATTAACAAAACTCTTCTATGAATAATAATATCCTAAATTTTCTAGAAATACAAGGCTATAAAGTAGAATCAACGGAAGAAACAAAAAAGCAAAAATTAATCGTTAAAGTAAGAAAAAAGAAAGGTTATAAAAATAAG
>JAQICS010000058.1 GCA_027858435.1 Patescibacteria group bacterium
AATTCACGTAAACCTGATTTAAAAATTTTAGATATTTATTTCTACCCAAATAAACCAGTTGTAGATGAATTGTTTAATGGAGAAATAAGGGTAAAAATTACTAATCAAGGCAATAGTGCTATTCAGGCTATGGAGGGAGAATGTCCGTACGTAAATAGTTTAAAATATATAAGTGATGGGACGGTTTCAGATTGGTTAAATACCGACCATAGAACAGGAGAGAGTATCATGTGCGGTAAAACTATCAGTGGTGATATGGAGATAGTTTACGGTTTAAAGGATTTTAAATTTTCATCTTCACAACTCACTTTAACTTCAAACATCGACAGTAGTAATAAAATTGATGAGCTAGATGAGACTAATAACTTTTTTACGAAAACTACTACGATTAATTCTGGAATAGAAATTAAAAATTTAAAGATAACAGAAATTTCTGAAACCTCAGCTACTATTAGTTGGGAATCTGATAGAATGGTTAATAATATTTATTATTATAGAAAGCAAGGAGATAGTAATTGGATGAGAGCTGGAGGAAGATATCAAACTAGTATACATTCTGCAGTTATGTATAATTTGACGCCAGGGACTACTTATGAATATTATATTGATGTTGAGGATGGGGCTGGTAATGAATTTAAGTCTGAAGTATTTACTTTTTCAACTAGTGGCGTTTCTTTTGTTGAAAAACCCGACTTAGTCGTCCGTGGCGTACATTTACCAAGTGCGGAAGACAAAAGATTTATAGTTGAAGTTAGAAATCAAGGAAATACTGCGACTTCGTTTCCCGATGGAATAAAAATTAGTGCTTCAGTAAGAAATAGCGATAATTCTTTGATTACCTTAGATAAAAGTTATGGCTATGTTGATAATTTGGAGCCAAATAGAGTTAAAAATATACCTTTTTATATCACAGGTGATCTTTCTGAAGAAATAGAATTAAAAATATGGATAGATAACGCTGAAAATGGCGATGGGGGGTTTATTGATGAGAGTAATGAGAATAATAATATTTTAACAAAAACTATTATAATGAATCAAGGTGATGATGAAAATGAAGATTATTCAGATGATGATAGTGGTAATAATAATAATGATGATGACTCTGGCAATGATAATAGCAATACAAATCAATTAGTCCTACAACTTCAAAGGCAAATAACAGCATTGGAAAAACAAGTAATAACTTTAGAAAAGAAGTTAACAAATTTAGATCAAAAATTTGCTAATAAATACTCTGGTACTATGTTTTTGGATGTGGAAAATAATGGAAGGCTTTGGTATGTAGATCCAGCATCAAAAAATAGATTTTATTTTGAAAACGGAGCATCAGCTTTAAGTATTGGTTCAAAACTAGCTACTGGTGTTACTTATGAGGATATACAGAAAATTCCAGTAGGAGTGTCAGATAAGCTATATAATTTGAAAGATAGTGATAATGATGGTTTACCAGATAGACTAGAGTCAGCCCTTGGTTCAGACCCAAATAAGAGTGATTCTGATAGCGATGGCTTTAGTGACAAAGAAGAGCTGGAAAATGGTTATAGTCCAATAGATAATAATAAATATAATTATAATCAAAGTTTGACTGAAAGATTGGAAGGCAAAATGCTATTACAAGTATCCGGACCTAACTCACACGGCGAAATTTGGTATATCAAAGATGGTATGAGGTGGTATGGTGGCACAGAGGATAGTATGTATGAAATTATGAAAGGCAGAAGTCTTGGAGCTACATCGGATAATATTAGAAAGATTGAAGTAGGTGATGTAGTAGGAGTAGAATAATATAAACAAAAATTAGATAACAAAAACCAGTTAATATTCTTTAACTGGTTTTTTTGTAAAAAAGCTTATTTTTTCAATTCAATCTCAATTAACCTCCAATAACTGTTCTAAACACATGATACAAAAGTATACTTTATAATTTTTTTGTTATTAAAATTTTAACAAATAATTCTAATTCCACCTTCAGGGAGTATTGAAGAAAAACCGCTTTTATTTGTGATTTCAGACAGCTGTTTATATGGCTTCTTGGAGGAAAATGGAAAAGAAATACAAATTAAGAGTTGTGGATGTGGTTGTTCATTAATCTTGGTGTTATTTTTAATTAAAATACTTCATTTTATGTAGGTTTTGGTTCAAACATCGTCCATAGCCCTGAGCAAATAGACAAAATAGCACTTTTCGTGCTATTTTTGTTTTATATGGAAAATATAGAAAATTATCATTCAAATTTAAGTCGTGAAATTAAGGAAGAATCTGACAAAGAAAAACGTCAGGAAATTTTAACTGAGGCTAAAAATACCGATGACTATGAGCGCGAAGAATTAAAACATAAAGGTATTGCTTTTGAAGCTTTAATCCAAAAGCAAGCACCTTGGGGGCGTTTTAATGAGGATAATATTAATGAGAACCATGAACGCAAACCGGCTACCGCAGAACAAATAGAAGATATGAACAAAAGACTCAGTGAATTAGGGAGTCTTTTAAAGGATTCAGATATAAATTGGCATCTCGATGGTGCTCTTAATATTTCATTGATGAATGGAAAGTATATTGGGAACCATAAAGATGTTGATTTGTCAGTGGATGAAAAAGATCTTGGAAAATTGGAGGCACAATTATTAAAAAATGACTATGGATTATTTTTATCTCAAGCAGAAGATGATGGAAAGGAAAAAATAATGAGGCGGGTAGGTTATAAAAATTTTAAAGATTCGGCAACTGATCATCCTCTTATAGCTGCTATTGATGAAAATGGTAAAATTATTGATGGTAGAGCTTTGAATTATGTTGATGCGCATATAGTGGAAAGAAATTACGAAGGGTTTCCCCTTGGTGTGTCCGGGGTAATTATGCCTGAAAAATGGGCTAAGCCTTATCCGATAGATTTTAAAGAACAAAAAATAAATCTATCACATCCCGGAAAAGTATTGTATTATAAACTCCATCAGGGACGTGATTATGACATTACTGATGTTCAAAGATTAGTTGAAACAGGAAAATTAAACGAAGAGGATGTTAGTGACGTAGAAAAGGTTTATGAAGATGAATTTTTAGCTAATAAAGAATTGGCTTATGAAATATTTGAGAAAGTTGAAAAAGAACTTAATTCCAATGTAGATGAAAATAAAATATACGAAGCTTTAATGCAACAGCCAAAATTTAATGAGAAAGAGGAAATGAGGGATTCTTTCAAAAGTCTAGCGAAAACGATTTTCGAATCTAAAGATTGGTCCGCTGAAAATATGGTTAATGTAGCGGTAAGGCAGTTTGGAATTGAAGAAAGGAATAATCAAAAAAGAGAAGAGATAAGTAGAATAAAACAAAGTGTAACAGATATACAAAAACTTAAAGAGATTAGATCATAGTTATTTTAATATTTTTTTGGTACTATTATTTTTATTTAATCTTAGCCACACTAGTTCGAGCTTCGTCCACGACCCTGAACAAATAGACAAAATAGCACTTTTCGTGTTATTTTTGTTATATAATAAATAAATTAGAATTATGAAAAAATATCTACTATATACAACTTTTGTTTTGAATCTTCTTGTAATACTTATTTTTTGGTGGTTAATTTCTGGAAAAACACTTTTAGGGAGTCCTAGTTTTGATATTGTATATATTATGTTAGGGAGAATTACTGGTCTTTTGGCAGTATATTTCATTTTACTTCAATTTTTATTTATTGGTCGTGTTAAATGGCTTGAGAGAGTTTTTGGTTTTGATAAGTTGTCTAAAGCGCATCATTGGTCTGGAGTTATTGCTTTCATCTTTATTCTTTTTCATTTCATTTTTTTACTTATTGGATACGGTATGATAAATGGATTAAGTTTGTGGCAACAATTTATAGATTTTATTTTTAATTGGGAAGAACTTTTTCCAGCTACCATAGCCTTATTTTTATTTGTTGTAGTTGTTATTACGTCAATTTCAATTGCTAAAAAAAGATTAAAATATGAGCTTTGGTATTATGTTCATCTTGCTTCTTACTTAGCAATTATCTTGGCTTATGGACACCAATTAGAACTTGGTTTTGATTTACGAGTAAATACATTATTTGCTGTATATTGGGTGTTGTTATATTTATTTGTGGGAACAAATTTTATTATATATAGATTTTTATACCAAATTTATAATTTTTACAAATTTAAATTTTATGTTGATGAAATTCGTGAAGAAACAGACAACACTGTTTCAATTTATATTAAAGGTCAGAATATTAAGAATTTTAAATTTAAAGCTGGTCAATTTTTAATTTTAAGATTTTTAAATAATAAATTTGTTTGGCAATCACACCCATATTCTATCTCCTCGCTTCCCAATTCTGATTATTTTAGAATCACAGCTAAAAACTTAGGAGATTTTAGCTCACAAATGAAAAATATAAAAACTGGTACCAAAGTTTTAGTAGATGGGCCAAATGGAATATTTACAAAAAAGGAGCGTCAAGAAGACAAAATTTTATTAATAGCCGGTGGAGTGGGTATAACACCAATTAGAGCTCTTGCTGAAGATTTTTTACAAGATAATAAGAATGTAGTTTTACTCTACAGTGTAAGAAAAAAAGGGCAAATTATTTTTAAGTCAGAACTTGAAGACCTATCCAAAAAATATCCAAATCTGTTTACAATTCATTATATTATAAGCGAAGAAGAGAATAACCATGGTTTTAATAGAATTGATAAAAAATGTATTGAAAATTTAGTCCTAGATGTAGGTGAAAGAGAAGCATATATATGTGGGCCATCGTCTATGTCTATTGAAATAAAAAAACATCTTATAAAATTAAACGTTAATAAAAATAAAATATACTATGAGAAATTTTCATTTTAAAATATTGTTTCTAGTTTTATTTACAGCAATTATATTAACTGGTTGTACAACAACAAAACAAGATAAAACTACATTAACTGAAAATTCTTTATCATCCAGTTCCATCCAAGTAAGTTCAACAACAGATGTACTTACATACAGCTTAACTCAAGTATCAGAACACAACACAGAAGTTGATTGTTGGCAGGTTATTAATGGAAAGGTTTATAATATAAGCAAATATATTCCAAATCACCCCGGTGGTTTAAATAGTGTTTTAAAAGGATGTGGGAAAGATGCTACAAAAATGTTTGATTTACAACATAAACCAAAAACAAAAGAAATGCTTAAAAATTATTATTTAGGTAACTTAGAGTAGTTGTATATTTTTCTCTTTATTTAGAATATAAACTTAAATATTTTAAAAAGCCCATTAATTG
>JAQICS010000055.1 GCA_027858435.1 Patescibacteria group bacterium
AAACAAAAAAACTGCTTCCATTGAGCAGATTAATATAGCTAATTTTTATTTAAATACCACCCCAATTTATCCAACTAGTTAATGGCCTCAAAATTGTGTTGACAGACTGAACCACTATAGAAAGGGGCGGATGGATTTTTCAGAATTACCACGCGGAGTGTCTTCTCTCGGAAAACTATTGAGAAAAGGGAATGTATATAATTTGTTTGGAAATAAAACGCTGGAATTAAATATAGAAAAAATATTTTTACTCGGATCAAGTTTTGGGGCGACCGTCGCCCTGGATGTAGAAACTGATGTTTTTGATAAAATTGTAGCTGTAAGTCCACTAATTAAATATAAAGAGCATAAGATAGTAATTGATGATTTATTAGATAAATAAACATTTTTTGATTCTGTAATTAAATTGAAATATTCTAATATTGAAGCAAAAAAAGACTTTTTTACTATTGACCCGGAAAATAGAGTCATGTCATTTTCTTCAAAAGATGCGTTAATAATTGCGGACAAACGTGATTCTCAAATTAAATTTGATCAATTGTTGGAATACTCCAATAAAAATCAAGTTAAATTTTTAGCCACTGACTATGGAACACATGGCTATAAAATTTTGTGCTATGATAATGTTGTTGATGAAATAATTAAATTTATCTTAAATTAATGAAAGACAATTATTTTAATGTTAATAAGTGGAACTGGCTGGTATCCACGGCAGCACTGAAGAAATTCAGAACAAGTTAAATAATAAGAAATTTTATGATGAGATATTAGCCTTGGAGTTGGATAATTATGATAATCCTGATATATCGGGCAGGGCTAATGCTATAATGGTTATTGCTAAGAAATAACATGTTATATAATATGAATAAAGATTATATAGGGATAGTGTCTCCATCTTCACCGGTAGCAGCTTTCTGCCCAAAGAGATTAATTAGAGGCGTTGAATTTTTAGAACAAGAAGGCTTTCATGTATTATCAAGCAAGAATGTAAGTGCAGTCTCTGGATTTACTGCGGGATCCGCTAAAGATAGAGCAAAGGACATCATGGATATGTTTACCGATAAAAGGGTGAAAATAATCATAGCCACTATTGGTGGCTACAATACTAATGATTTATTGGAGCATTTGGATTATGAATTAATAGCTAAAAATAATGATAAAATATTTGTTGGATATAGTGATTCCACTATATTGCTGCACGCACTAAACGTTAGGTCAGGGGTAAGAACCGTCATGGGGCCTATGATATTACCTCAATTTGCTGAATTTCCTAAGATGCAGCAGTTTTCTTATGACTCTTTTTTGGAAGTTATAAATAATTTAGGGACAGGGAAAATATATCAGGTACCATTTTCTGATGAGTATACGGAAGAGATGTTGGCTTGGGATACGGATGATATTAGGGCAAGGGAGATGGTTAAGAATGAGAATTGGCAGGTTATCTCTCCTGGTAAGGCAACTGGACGATTGATTCCTGCTAATCTAAACACTTTAAATGAGTTGGTTGGAACAGCGTATATGCCAAAACTAGATGGATCAATATTATTTTTAGAGGATGATTCAGATGAAGAACCAGCCACTATCCAGAGAATGCTGATACATTTTAAGCAAGCTGGTTTAGTGGATAATATCAAAGGGATTGTGTTTGGTAGATTTCAACAGAAAAGTGAGATAGGCGTAGATAATCTTAAATTAATATTGAAAAATGTTTTTGAGGAATATACTTTTCCGGTTATTTTTAATCTTGATTTTGGACACACGGATCCCATTCTTAGTTTGCCAGTAGGGAATATAGTAAATATTGATACAGATTATCTTACAGTTGAAATAGAGTTGTAGTAATTAGCATTGTTTTAAATTAGGCTGCTCGGATACTTTTTTATCCGGGTTTTTATGTCAAGGCCAAGTAGGCTCTACGTCGAAAAGTGTGTATAGTTCCAGATCATTGCAAAAGGTAAAAGACCTAAAATTAGCTTCCTAACATATGTTTCAACATTTCTAAATCCAAATGACTTTCTCTTGATTAATTTACACTTAGTATGAAGTCCTTCTGTATAAGCATTAGTAATCCGACACTTAAAATAATTTAATATTTCTTGCTTCCAATGTATCATAGTTCGCCCTAATTCCTTGAGCTCATCTTCTTTAGAGTTTTTCAACATTAAAATAATTGCTTTCATTTCCTTTTTAGCCTCATTATAATCTGTCATTTTATAAAGTGCTCTAACTCTTTCCTTGGTTTGATAGGCTTCAAATAATTCGGGAAACAACTTAAAATATTTAATCATTTTGTCTTTATCATTTTCTGTTAAATATTCTTTATTTTTATCTAGTTCTTTTTTTATTGGAATAGCAATTTTTTTTGCCTGTTGCAAAGTTGTTCTAACTTTTTGCAGATGCATAATGGCACAAGAAATAACATGATAGTGATCAATTACAATTAATGCGTTAGGAAAATTAGCTTTTAGCAAGCGATGATGCTTGTTAGTCATGTCCATTGATATTCCTTTCACTTTAGCCCGTATTTCTGGGCTCAAGCGCTTCAGGAAGCGGTTTAGGTCAGCTTGGCACTCAGAGGGGAGAATAGTTAATAATTCTCTTAACTTTACCTCTGTAATCGTGAGCACCATATCTAATCCACGGAAGCTCTGCCCGTCTAGACCCAGATATATTTCCTCTAATTCTGATAGTAGTTTAATCTTCTCATCGAGCAATTTAAAAGGATCAACATTATCATATAAATTAGTTTTTAAGGATTGATAGCTAACAGCATTTACAGTGGCTACCTCATTAAATGAATTTTTAGATAAATAGTTAAGAGACTGCTTTACGAAATTATTACTAACACGAGAATACCTTTTTATATTTGGCAATTCTTCAGAAAATACTTTTTTACATTTTAAACAAATTAATCTATCTCTTTTTATTTTTAGATAAATTAATTTTTCCTGAAAATGACTATGCTTTTTTAACCTATATTTACCTCTGGCATGACAGGAAACTTTTAGACCCCCACAAGCAGGACATGTATTTTTATAGCCCTTCTTTTTTCTCACTTTAACGATTAATTTTTGATCTTTTGCCTCTTCCACTGACTCTACTTTATACCCTTGTATTTCTAATAAATTTAAGATATTATTTTTCATAGAAGAATTTTGTTATTTATTGACTAATATTCATCAATATAATAGCAAAATTCTTCTTTTTTATACACACTTTTCGACGTAGAGCCGGTTTAGTATTGCAGAAGGGCAAAATTAATTTTATAGAAATATTATGAATGCTAATGCAATCGAAATATGCAATAACAAGTAAAATAACAAAAATTTTAATTTAGAGTCGCCTGTGGATTATTTAATTGAAAACCGCTTCATTTCCAATATGGGCTGGATTAATAAAACCCCTTGCCCACCTTTTTTAAAAATGCTATAATATTCTTAGTTTCCTTTTGGAACTATTTTAATTAATTACCAATATGATGAAAAAAAAATTGATAGGAAAAATTTTGGCTCTCGTGGCCATACTTTTGCTAGCGGGGATTTTAATTTATTTTTACATCCAATTAAATCGGATGGAAAAAGTAGCGCTTGAAGTTCAAGCTGGGGCAGTTAACGATTCTAATAGAATCGGAGCTATTGTTAATTTCTTTAACTCTAACGTCGATGCCCAAGAATAATTTAAATAAAAAAATAAATAAACCGGCTAAGAGCTCTAGCTCTCACCGGACTAATAAAAAATATAGGAATAAAGATTTAGTTCTGGCTTTAATCGTTGGTCTATTACTTGGAGCGATGGTTATGATTTTTTGGCAATTTAATTCACGTCTAAAC
>JAQICS010000005.1 GCA_027858435.1 Patescibacteria group bacterium
GTAATAACTAATTTCTCTAAATTTACTCTTAACTAAAACTGTTGCAAAATTTGCAACAGTTTTTTTTATCTTCTAATTTAAAAAATGATTGTTATATTTTTTTATAATTATTTAAATTTAAAATTTATATTTTAATTCTAATCTTTAAACTTAAAACTTCTATTAATTTCATTATCATAGACATTTTCTCCTTCCATAAAATTAACAGCTTGACCCATGTCCCAGGCCGCCACCTTACCATTTTCTCTGTCATATACTATTTTATAGACAAAGTTCATAATACAAGCCCCAGGCTCTGTACTATTAATTACATCAGTTGAAAATACTTTTACACTATGTAAATCATCTTCTTTATTTAAAGTAATCTCACCTAAAGTACAATTTTCTCCATATCTATTTTTGACAAACTGCTTTAGTTCATCCGTATTTTCAACTTCTTTTATTAATATGGCATAAGGAATTCCTTTAACTTTATCAAAATCGCCCATATTTTCCCTTTCCTTGATTTCTTCTTTTTCTAAATCACTTGAAATTATATAAACAACATCACCACTTTCTTTTATTTCAACTGGACCAAAACCAGTACTTTTAGGATAGTTTATTTCAAAGCCTAAATCATAATTAATATACTTATTCCAAGTCTTATCAACTACTTCAATATTACTTTTTGTTTCCTTACTATTTTGATAATTCATTGTGTACTCTAAATTAGAAGAACTTTTGTTAAGGTTGGTAATTAACCTTGAAGTTTTATTATAGAAAGTCAAAACAATAATAAAAAGTGTGGCAATTACTGAAAACAGAATTATATAAGCAAGCGAATTTTTTATTTTTTTCATATTATTTATTAATAATTAAACTAATTTTATCAAGTATTTCTTTAGGGTTATGAGCAAGCTGAGTTTTTCCAGTTTTATTTAAATCAAGCCCCCAACCGTATGTAACAAGAATTATATGCTCATCCTTTATCCCTGCATAATTTGAAGCTTCTTTATCAATTGCCCGATCACCAATGGAAATTATCTCTGATTTATTTATATTATTTTCTTTAATTAATTGTTTCATTAACTCCCCTTTTCTAACCTTCCCTTCAGCACAATATAGTTTGGTAAAATATTTTAACAAACCGCCCTTCTTTAATTTCTTTTCAGCTTCTGACTTATATGATGCTGTTACTAAAAATAGTTTATACTCCCTACTAAACTCTTCTATTACCTCACTGATATCAGGAAATATACTATGTCCGAAATTAATTATTTCTTTTTTAAATATTTCTGATGACTTTTTATGATTCTTACTTTTAATCCCTAAATTATTTAAACATTCATAGAAATTATAACCATAAACTTTTCTAAATTCCTCAATATTATCCGGACAATTAACCTTAAACTTTTCACATATCTTTTGATATATTTTAAATACATTTGGAAAGGAATCAACTATAACTCCATCGTAGTCAAATATTATTGCTTTAATCATAAACTATTTAGTTAAAGAAAAAAATAAAAAAGTAATAGAAATTATAATAAAAAGAGATAATCCAGTATAAAACAGCATTTTAATTGCTTCTTTTTTATTTTTATCCAAATATAGCATTATGGGTTTTCCTAAAATTAAAAAACCAGTCACAAGAGCGGAAAAAACAAAAATAGACAACATTATTACTGGAGCAACAATACCCCTATCATCTTCACCAAACCAAGAACTAGCATTGTTTAAAAACCAAACTATAAAAATGATATAGCCAAATACTGCTAAACCATGAATACCACCACTTTTAATTAGTTTTGAATTTTTCATATGTTTTATTACTACACTTTTATATTACTATAAATATAATGTTTTTCCAACTTAATCACTTAATAACATCAACTTATCTAAAATGATATTAAAAAAGTCTTTTAAATCTTTTAAAATGACATTTAAATTTTCTGTATTCTTTGATAGTTTTTGCCGCTCATTCTTTACTTATAATGTTTATTAAAATACTAAACACTAAACCCTCTTTAACTCCCACTCTCTTCCATTCATCAGTTAGTTCTTTACGAGATTGAATAGATTGCAAACGAGTGTTAATTCACTCTTCACTATAACCAAGATTTCTATAAGAAATCATAGCCCTATCTATAGCTAATTCTGGATCTTGAGATTCGTTAATTATGTCATTCCCAACCTCAGCTAACCAAAGCTTAAACGGTTCAGTCTTGGGTGAAGGTATTGTGAATTAGACGAAAAATTTCTTTAGTTTTAGCTACATCAATTAAACGCATTTTTCCATCTTGGCTCTATGTCAATAAGTGTGGGTGGATATAAGCATTTTTGGCTTAACAAAGCCTAATTCAAGCTTTTCGACATAAACTTGAGGGTTTCTTAACCCGAAACTTATCCTTTTAAGTAACTTAACTTTAGTGTGAACCCCTTCGGTGAAAGCGTTAGTAGTTTTGTTATCAAAGTAATTAAGTATTTCTTCTAAGTTTAATTTTAGAGTTCTCTTAGC
>JAQICS010000007.1 GCA_027858435.1 Patescibacteria group bacterium
CAACAGAAATAATTAACCACCAAATAAAAACATTAATTGTTTCATTACTTTCTTGAATATTATTATCAGAATCTAAAACAAATTTAATTTCATGCAAACCTTCTTCTAAGGCCAGTTCAATTTTATCGTCAATATACATGCCAACCCCCAGATTTGCCATAATATCAATATTTGATGCTTTGAGTTTCTTACTAAATATATCATCAACATACACATCAATATTAAAATCAGTATTATCAGTCTTTATGTCTCCAATATTTTTATATACCAGCCATAAATAGAATTTTTCACCAACTTCTGGAATTCTTGATAAAGTCTTATTTTCGTTGCCACCCTCTCTTACTGAAACAAAGTCACCTACAATATCTGGTTGTTTTATATTCTCTATTGTAATAACTTCACTATAAGAATTATTTTCCTCATCGCTCTCCGCTAACTCATTGGCATTATCAACTACATATTCTAAATATAAGTTACCAGAAGTATTAAAACTACCATACCAATAAAAAGTAATTACTTCATTAGTTTTTAATGGATTATTAGTTGAAGGGTCTGGTAAATCCCTATCAGTTTTAAAGTTAAGAAATGATGGAGTTGAACTACTTAAAATAAAATTTTGCGAACTAAAATTATTATATACATTAAGTAAACCAGCAGTGTTGTTCAGGTCATCGCCTAAATTTTTTATAGTAACTGCTAATTTCCCAGTTTCTCCCTTTTGAGAACCAGAAAAAGTAATAGCCGTAACTGTTAAATCTGGACTAACGATTTCAGCTTGAACCTTTGTAGCGAAAAGAAATGAACAAAGCCCAAAAAACATAAATGATACCAAGAAAAATGAAATTGAAATAATTTTTTTCATAAATTTTTTAAATTTTTAATAATTAAATCTTTTTATAATTATACCACAAAAATAAAAAATAAAAAATAAGCATCTTTAATTTTGCTTGATATTTGGAAATAAATAAACAATGCCTAAAAATAATAAAAAGGTAACAAAAAACAATAAATCAGTTAATTGAGCTTTTGTTATCTTAATAACTAAAAAACCTACAACAATTTTATGGATAGCTCAACAAGGTTTAAACAAACACACACAAAAACACCTGTAAATAAGGTGTTTCTATAATTTGCTCAAAGAATGGGGCATAATTGGACGGAACTTTTCTAAAAAGATGATTAAAGGAGCTGGTGTAAAAACAGGGTTGCTTGCAAAGAGAATGGTATAAAAAGTATTTTAGAAGAAGGCTATATTTAATATTTTGAGTATAAAAAACCCATCGGGTTCGCTTGAGTCAAAATGACTCAGAAGCGCGACGGGTGTTGATATTTAAATAATACACTATTTTTTAAAAAAGAGCATACTTTTAAATTGTACTTTTAAATTATGACAAATTTATTAAAAAAATATATAAAACAGCCAAAAACTATTAATGAGCAAGTCAATCTACTTATTTCTAGAGGTTTGGTTGTAGATAATAAGGATGAATTAGAATATTATTTAAAGAATATAAGTTATTATCATTTATCTATTTATTTTAAATATTTTCAAAAAAATGATAAGTTTTATGAAGGTATAAATTTTAGAGATGTTTTAAGAGTGTATAAGTTTGATAATAAATTAAGATTTTTATTATTAGAATTATTAGAGAGAGTAGAGAAATCATTTAAATGTAGATTAGCTTATGAGTTGTCAATTGAGAGTGATAGCGCTCATTGGTATTTAGATGAGAATTTTTTTATTAGCACGGAAAAGTATAAAGAGATAATAAAAATTATTTCTTGTGAAGTGAATAAGAGCAGTGAAATAAGCATTAATCATTATAAAGATACTTATAATAATCCAATTCTACCTCCTGTTTGGAATGTTGTTGAAATATTGTCTTTTGGACAGTGTGTAAAACTTTGTAAATCTTTAAAAAGAGAATATAGAAATAAAATTGCTAGAACCTATGACGAGGATGAAAAATTTATATTAAACTGGTTACATTGTTTATCTCTTTTAAGAAATAATTGTGCTCATCATTCTAGACTTTGGAATAAGGTTTTTAATTTTACGCCCAACAAAAGACATAATAAATATAAGAGTTATTTTTTCCCAGAAAGTAATAAGCGTTTATTTGAATATTTAATTATTTTACAAATTATGGTAGGAAAAATTAATCCGACATCAAGCTGGTTAGATAAGTTAAAAGAAAATTTAGATGAATTTAAAATAAATATAAAAAAGATGGGCTTCCCAGTTGATTGGGAAGATAAATTTTTAGATTTAGCTTTTAAATACTCTTCTCTTAATTCCTGAAGATATTGATTTCTTGATTTCATATTCATCATATAATTGTAGATTAAATTAATTATTACTTAATCTACAATGTATCTTATTTCGGTTAGATTTTAAATGAT
>JAQICS010000006.1 GCA_027858435.1 Patescibacteria group bacterium
ATATATTAATTAAAACAAGCAACTCTGATATAGAATTTGTTAGCACTAATTTAGAAATAGGTGTTACTTATAAAGTTAGAGGTAAGATAGAAGAAGAAGGAGAATTTACTGTTGATTCAAAACTTATTAATGATTATATTAATATATTAAATTTTGGGGAAAAAGTTTTAATTCAATCTAATGAAAAAGAAATGAAGGTTGAATCAGGAAATTACAAAACCAAAATAAAAGGAGAATCTGCTACTGATTTTCCTTTAATACCAACAATTGATAAGGATGAATATTATTCTATTAATATAGTTGAATTTAAAAAAGCTTTAAGTAATGTAATATTTTCTGTTTCAAATAATGAAAACAGATTAGAATTAACAGGAGTACTTTTTAATTTTAAAAATAATAATTTAAATTTAGCAGCTACTGATAGTTATAGATTAGCGGAAAAAAAATTAAATATTAATAATGATAAAGAAGAGGAGGATAAAAATTATATTGTTCCCGCTAAAACAATTCAAGAAATTCTTAGAATATTAAATTATTTTGATTATGAAGATAAAGAAGGGGAAGAAATAAAAATTTATTTATCAGATAATCAAATTCTTTTTGTTTATGATTCTTTTTCTTTAATATCACGTTTAATTAATGGAAATTATCCGGATTACAAACAAATTATTCCAGTTGATAATAGTACAAAAACAATTATTAAAAAAGAAGAATTATTAAGAGCTGTAAAAGCAGCCTCATTATTTTCTAAAAATGGAATAAACGATATTTTACTTCAATTTAATAAAAATAATTTAGTAGTTTCATCTTTTTCTGGAGCAACTGGTGAGAGTAAAATTGATATTAAATGTAATATAGAAGGTGAAAAAAATGAGATAACTGTTAATTACAGATATCTCATTGATGGATTAAATAATATAGATGGCGATAATATAATAATTGAAATGAGTAATAATAATTCTCCTTGTTTACTTAAAAAAGAAGGTGATGATAGTTATTTATATATTATTATGCCAATTAGACAATAATTAATTTAAAGAAATTATTAATTCTTTACTTGATATAATATCACCATTATAATCTCTTATTTGTGCATAAATTTTATTAAAACCTTTATCTAATTCATTTATAGAAAAGTTTATTATATTATCTATATTTGAATTAAAACTAGTTAAATATTTTTCTTCTCCATTTTCATTAATACTTATAATATCTAATCTATAAACTCTATTTGGATTAGATATATTTATTTGTGCTGATAAAGGAAGATCAAATTCAGATATAATTAAACCAGAAGAAGGAGATAGAAAAGATATTGAATTTTTATTATTATCTATATTATTATTTTCTGCTGCTAAATTAAAATTAACATTTTTTGATACGCAGTTTTTATATGGATCACAAGCTCTTATTGTTAAAGTGTGATATCCATTTGGTAGATTTTTTAGTGAAATACTGTTATTTAAACTAGCTTTTTTATCTAATGTAAATAAATTATCATTTACAATATAAGAAATACTATCTATATCATGATTAGCGCTAGCTTCAATACTAGTTGGTAAATAATTATTATTTACTATTTCTCCTTCAGAAGGAAAAATTATTTTTAATTCAGGTATATTTTCTTCTTTACCAAATTCAGGATGGTTTTCAGGAATAATTATTTCTTCAGTACTAGTTGAAGTTCTTTCTACCCAGTCAATAATTGCTTCTTCCCATAAATTATATTGAGGATCGTTTTCTGGATTTTCTACCTTACCATTTAAAGGATTATTTTTATCAATATAATGTAATATTGAATGATGATTAGTAATTTCTTTATATTCAATTAAACTAGGACTAGTATATTCATCAGCTACTTGTCCGGTTGTTTTATCAATTCTAACTCTTGTAACTGGTAGTTTACCGTCAATTATATTAACTCCAGTCTCTTCTATTTCTGGTTTTTTAAACTCTTCTATAGGTGTGTCTTTTAATATTTTATCCATAAAATCATGCCAGATTGGTGCTGCTACCGTACTTCCACCAACATCGTTCATTTCATCATTATTACTATTTCCAACCCATACCCCAGCAACAATTGATGGTGTATAACCAATAGTCCAAGCATCTTTATAATCATTAGTTGTTCCAGTTTTAGCAGCTACTGGTCTATCTCCTAAATTCAGTTTATTGTTTAATCCAAAAGTAAAAGCCCGTGACTCATTATCGCTTAAAATACTATTAATCATACGAGCGCTTTCTTTACTTAAAACAGATTTTTTATTTTCTTCCCATTCTTCTAAAATATTTCCTTCATTATCTTCAATTTTAAGTATCATAGAAATATCCCTTATCTCACCATCTCTAGCAAAAGCACTATAAGCGTTAGTGTGTTCAATTAATTTAACCTCAGCTCCACCTAAAACAAATGATAGACCAAATCTATCTTTGTCATAAAATGATGAATAACCAAATGTTTCTAAATAATTAATTGTTTCATTAATACCAGATAAGTATAGAGCTTTAACAGCAGGTATATTTAGAGAACCAGCTAAAGCTTTTCTTATACTAATTGGACCGTGTTCTGAAAAATTGTAGTTTTTAGGTTCATAAGGATAATCTGGATTATTTGAAAAATTAGTGTTTACATCATAGAGAATAGTTTCTGGTTTATATCCTTTTTCAAACAAGGAAGCATATACTAAAGGTTTCATTGAAGAACCCGGTTGTCTTAATCTGGTTGAAATATTAACTTGACCATCAATTTCATCGTTAAAATAATCACGTGAGCCAACAAGTGCTAAAACTTGTCCAGTTTTTGGATCAATTGCCACCAAAGATGCATTGCTAGCATTATATCTTTCTCCATATTCATTTAATTTTTCTTCAATAACCTCTTCAGCAATTTCTTGTTTATATAAATCAAGAGTTGTTATAATCTTTAAACCACCTTGTTCAATAGTCTTTTCACCATATTTTTCTGCTAAATCATGTTTTATTTCTAAAACAAAATGAGGAGCGGTGATATTAATATTTCTTTCTTTAAAAGTTAATTCTTGATTTAGCGCATTTTCTTTCTCTTCATCTGTTATATATCCTTGCTTATTCATAAGCCCAATAACGTAATCTTTTCTACCTAGTAAAATGTCTTTATTTGGACCGTAGGGAGAATATTTAGTAGGAGCTTGCACAATAGACGCTAAAACGGCTGCCTCGGCAACAGTGACCTCTGTGACGCTTTTCCCGAAGTATTTTTGACTAGCCGCTTCCACACCATAAGCGTTCGAACCATAAGGGATTTCATTTAGATACATTTGCATTATTTCATTCTTTTCAAATTTTTGTTCTAAGCGATAAGAAATTATTAATTCTTTAACTTTTCTTATAATAGTTTTTTCTGATGTTAAAACCGCGTTTTTTACAAATTGTTGAGTTAAAGTTGATCCACCAGCTGTTCTGTTATAGATTATATTAGTAATAGCGGTTCTAAACATTGCAAAAATACTAAAACCTTTATGTTCATAAAAATTCTTATCTTCAATCGCTATTACCGCATGTTCAACATGATCTGGTATATCTTCAATACTAACTAAAGTTCTTTTTTCATCACCACTTATTTCATATAAAACATGTTCTCCGGTTCTGTCATATATTTTAGTACTTTGAGAAATTTCTCTTTGCATTAATTCGTCAGGATTAGGTAGATTTCTAGCAGTTATGATAACAAAAATAGAAATAAATAAGGCAAATATTAAAAATAAAGAAATAGCAATTTTTATTAATTTCTTAATAATTTCTTTTTTATTAAATTTGTTTTTCCCGTAACCTCTATTTAAAGAACTTGTTTTCCTATTTTTAGGGGAAATTGTTTTATTTTTTGAATTTTTTCTATCCTTCCATGATTGGAAATTTTTATGTTTTGAATTATTCATAGCTTAAATTTAAATTGTATATGGTAATTATAACATAATACGCTATAATAAATATATATTTCAATAGTAAATCATATGAAAACAATAAACAGTGTGGATAACAAGTTAATAAAAAACATTTATTTACTTAAAAAAAGTAAAGAAAGAAAGGGACAAAAACTATTTTTTGTTGATGGCTTAAGGGAAACAGAAATTGCAATTAATAATAAATATATACCGGAATACCTGTTTTTTTGTAAAACATTAGTTAAAAAAGATGATGAGGTTGATAAAATAATTAATGCTATTAATAAAAAATCAGAAGTAATAGAAGTGTCAGATAAGGTATTTAGAAAAATATCATATAAAGAAAACCCGGATGGAGTGTTGTCTGTTTTTAAATATAATAATAAAGAAATAAAAGATATTAAAAAGGATAATATTATTATAGTTTTAGATAATATTGAAAAACCAGGTAATTTAGGAGCAGTAATAAGAACAGCGGTAGCAGCTAATGTAAAAAATATTATTTTAACCGGAAAAGAAGTAGATATTTTTAACCCCAACGTTATAAAAGCTAGTGAGGGTTTAATATTTTCTATCAACATTCTTAATGTAGAGATAAGTGATTTATTAATCTATTTCTCAAGTAAAAATGTCACT
>JAQICS010000070.1 GCA_027858435.1 Patescibacteria group bacterium
TTTTAACTACCCCCCCCTCATTGTTTTTAACTACCCCCCTACTTGTTTTTGTGTATCCTACTATCTTTATAACAAGTCTGAGTTTTCTCTTGTAGTTTGATTCTATATCACTTATTAAAAGCCTTTGTCTTACTAATTCATTTATAATGAGAGATATTTGTCCTTCAGAAATAGACATTAATTCTCCTAGATATTTATTACTTGCCCAGCAATAACCTTTTTCGTTGGTTAGTGAACTTATAATACCATATACAACTTTTGCTGTGCTTGATATTTCTTTATTAATCATTACTTCAGTTGGTATAACTGAAAATGTGCTAAAATCTTTTTTCATATTATTGGTATTTAATAATTAAGACTGGGTCAGGGGGTGAAATACCCACCCCACTGAATTGCTCTAGCTAAGCCCAGTATACTTTGAAACTAATTCTTTTATTTATAAATCTTTCCTAAATCTAAACAAATTCCACCACTAAATGCCTCATCTGTTGTGTCTATTACTACCCCATTATCCTTTATAACAGGTTTTTTTATAGACTTTTTAGGTTTTTTAGTTGGTTTATTCATATAAATAGCCAAAGACCACTACGGTCGTTCAAGGTTTTCAGTAGTGGACAGAAAGGCAGTTAATTATTTGTTTCTTTCATAGTAATTTAAAATTACACTACTACCATACCATACTAATATATTAATGACAAGTCCTCTAGTGTTTTTAATAATATGTATAGTTTACCAACAACCTATATTGACTTTTAAAATTACCTATGCTACTATAATAACATAATTAAAATAACTTACAAATTCTATGTATCAAGAAACACCAAAGAATCTTAACGAGATATTAACAAATGAACATTACCACCACCAAGACAAGGGTTGTAATGTTAAAATAAGAATATCAAGGAATAAGAGAGGAGATAGATGTAAAGAAGTATATTGTCATACTCATAAGGTTTTATGCTCAAAGACTGGTTGGGAATATGGTTGGTATAGTGGAACTAATAATAGATTATATGAAGACCTTATAACTACTAACTGTATTATATGTGGTAAGGAATTAGAAAGTAAAAATGGAAATAAATTATATTGTAGTGATTGTAAAATAATAAGAATAAAAGAACTATCTTTAAAATACAGAAAAAATAATAAGAAAGTTAAAGTTAAGAAGATTAAGAAGATTAGAAAAGAAAAAGAAATGAAATCTAAAAAACTAAACGACTTAATAGGTTTCATTAATGAGTATCAAAAGACAGGAGATGAATATTACGACACAAGAATAAAAGATTTTACTTATAATGGTCTTGTAAATAGATGTGATAGAATTATAAGAAAAAAGATACAAAAAGATGATAGAAAGTTATACAAAAGTAAAGATTTGACAAAGAAATAAATGTGCTGTATAATAAAGTTACAAGATAGAGAAACATTAAAAGCACTATAAACAAAGGAGATAACAACACTTGACAATTAATATAGATGTGCTATACTATAATTATAAAGCTAAGAGGGATAGTAGATGAAGTCCAAATTAAGAGGATTAGGTTATTGTATAAATGATGATTATGGAGATGAAGATGAAATAAACTTAGAAGTTAAAAAAATAATTAAAAAAATACATAAAGAAATAACTAAAAAAATATGATGATTAATCCAAACAATTTAAAAGACTTAGCAGAAAGTCTATCAGACAGCATTAATAGATTAGTTCCAGAACAACAACTTGAAAGACTAAGTGAAAAACAAAGAAACTTCTTAACTACTCTATTATGGCTTGACCAAACTTCTCAAGCAACAAGAGATGGAAAACATCCAATAGCAGTTATAAAAGATATGCTAAATATGAGTGATAGTAAGCATAGTGAAAAAACAAGTTTCTATTTAAAACAAAAATTACAATAATATGAGATGTCCAATAATTAAAACAAAAGAATATAGATTAGGCTTTGATAACGATTTAGAGTTTAATGGGTTTAGAGGGAATGGTATTAAATGGGAAACTAAATCTAAATTAACCTTTGTAGGGTTTAATGATGAGAATGAAGCTGAATTTATAGGAACTGATAAAGAGTGGGATAAATAATAATTATATGTTTAATTTTAAAACAATATTAGTTGAAAGAAATATCGAATGTCCAATGTGTGAACACTTATTAAAAAATGGTGATATAATGTATAAAGATGATTATAGAGGAAAAACATTGTGTGGATACTGTAAAGAAGATTATAAAAAAGAGTGGGATAATAAATAAGTATATGCGTTATAAAACTTACAAAGGAAAACCTACTAAATATCAAAGCAGAAGATTTAATCAACATAAAGGTTTAATCTTAATAATTATCATTTTAATACTTAGCTTTGGGTGGCTCTATGAGAGTAAAAAAGAGCCTAAAGGTATATTGTATCAAGAACAGACTGAAAGCGTTGCTACGGGGCAAATAGAGGGCAATACAGAGGTGTTAATGATAGGACTTAGTAGTGTTAATCCAGAAGCAGAGCAAGAAGTGTGGGAAGCTAGTTTTAAGGCTTGTAAAAAACACGGAATTGATACTTATGAATGTGCTTCTGATTTAGTTGCTATGGCAGGAGTAGAAACTGGTGGATACTTTAATTTTAAAGCAGTAGGGGATGGAGGACTCTCAAAAGGAATACTACAAATACATCAAGGTTATCACCCAGATATTACAGATGAACAAGCGTTTGACCCTTACTTTTCAGCAGACTGGACTTTAGCAAGAATGATTAATAATGGTTATAAGGAAGATAGAGATTTAGCAGTTCGCTTACATAATGGTGGAATTAATTGGAGAACATTAGCTTATTTAAAAAAAGTAGATAGTAGAAAATAACATCACTTGACAAATAATTTAGATGTGATATAATATAAACATAATAAATAAAACAAATAATATGAACAAAGAATTATTAAAAAAATTAAAAACAGTTCAACAAGAACTAAAGGCTCCTAAAAATCAAAAAAACACTTTTGGAAATTATAATTACAGAAGTTGTGAAGATATATTTGAATCAGTTAAAAAGATTTTACCAGGAGATACAACAATTTTTATTCAAGATGAAATGGTAAATATCGGAGAAAGATATTATGTAAAAGCAATAGCTTATTTTACAGATGGAGAGTCTGATATAATCAGCGTAGCCTATGCCAGAGAAGCATTAACAAAAAAAGGAATGGACGAAGCACAGATAACTGGTTCAGCTTCAAGTTATGCTCGTAAGTATGCTTTAAATGGTTTGCTTTTAATTGATGATACAAAAGATAGTGATACAAAAGACAATAGAAATTCAGAAATAGAAACTTTAATAAATGAAGTAAAAGAAATAACAAAAATAGACACTTTAAGAAAATTCTATAATAAACATAGTGGTAAAGGAAAGGAATTAGATAAAGCAATTACTGATAGAAGTAAAATAATAATAAAATAATATGTTTAACAAAAAAACAAAGCGTGACATAATGTCACTAGAAGAAAGTGTAGTAGAAAAACTTGAAAAACAAAAAGAAGAAATTGAAAAGCTAAATGAAAAGATAGATGTTTTAGCTAATCAACTTAAAGGAAAGATTATTGAGAAGGATTATATAGAAGAAGATTATAGTTATACGTCTGCTATGGCTTTCCTTTGTAGTGATGATAAGTATTTTACACACGAAAAAAAAGTAAAACAAAAACAAGTATTCGTTAAAAATAATAAATCTAAAAAATAAACTTATGGAAAACAATTTAGTAAATGGCTTATTTGCCAAGAAAAGAGATAACGCACCAGATTTTGTGATAGCTAACCTTTCTTTTAATGAAAGTATTATAGACTGGTTAAAAAATAACTTTAATGAAAAAGGTTGGTGTAACGCAGACTTACTTATTAGTAAAAATACTGGTAAAATGTATGCCAAGAAGAATGACTGGAAACCAAACGCAGAACAAACTAATACACAATCAAGTGTTAATGAAGTTCAACAAACATTAAAGTCATCTGATTTAGGAGAAGAAATGCCAGATGAAATTAATAACATACCTTTCTAATATGGAATATATAAACAAGACATTCAGAATAACAAAAGAAACTGATAAGATATTCAGAGAGCTAAAAGAGAGTTTAGGAATATCACAGAGTGAAACTTTAAGAAGACTTGTTTCAAACTTTAATAAGTTTAGACAGGATAATAGTTAGCTTATAGTGTTCTGGTATGTCAGAATCCTACCAGAGCATTATTAATATAATTATATGCCAAAAAATAAAATAAAAACATTAAGAAATAAAGCTGATAAGACCTTTCAAGAACTAGGTAGAAAGATGTATGATAAATGCTTAGTATGTGGTAAACCTGTTTCTTGTCTTCATCATTATTATACCAAGGGAAGCTCTACCCCTTTAAGATATGATATAGATAATGGAATAGCCCTATGCCAAGGTTGCCATTTTTTACTCCACAATGGAAATCCAGATATACAAAATAAGATTAATGAAGTTAAGGGAGAAGAATGGCTTAAAGAATTAAACTGGAAAAGACATAACATACAAGTAAGAACAAATGTTCAGTTCTACCAAGACAATATAGACAGATTACAAAAACTTATAGATAAAATATAATAATATGAATATTTATAAAGCAAAAATTAATGGAGTGTTTGAAATAGACCACCCCTTAGATATTAAAAAAGACTACTCTTTAGCACTTAAGCGTTGTGCTGTTAAAAGTATAGTTAAAAAAGACACAGGAGAAGAAGATAACATATACACACATAATTTAGAAAGCCTTGATGTTGTAACTATAATAGATGAGGGTAAAACTATAAAAGGAGAACCTAAGTCTATGTCTAAAAAGTTAAGAGGTGCTATCTTTTATAAGGGTGAAGAATTAGGAATAGAGGATAGTGAAAGATTCTACGAGAATACTATTAATAAGATTATAATTAATTTAGATGATATACTTGACAAATAATTTGAGTATGCTATAATGAATATGTAATAGTCTATCCTTATCTATCATTAAGAAATTAGTGGTAGAGATAGGGAAGATTAGAAACGAGATTAGAGGTCGCAACTCTTTTTTCGCCAATATATTCCCTGAATATAAAAGCTAAGCTCATATGAGTTATCGGATGATAAAGGCTCGCAACCTCTTTCGCTTATATATTCTCTATACCCCTCTAATCGCTTCGGTGGTTAGACGCTAGCAATTTATCTTGGTCAGACAATGCAAAACTACAATAGTAGCAAGATAGCCACTGAATAAATCGACAGAATAAGTGGCAAAAGAAATTAACAATATAATGCTATACGTTCCTAAAAAGAGGAACTAAAAGAAATTGTTTATTAACAGTTGGAGAGTTATACCAAAAAAGTCTTCAACACTACAGTTTGGTAGAGGGTAATGGCTCTGATTATATATGCGACTATGTTGTATACATAAATTCCCCTGTATTTTCAACCATTATCCTCCAATTGACCAATGTTATAGAGATGTTTTAACAAAATATTTATTAGAAGAAGATGGAAAAATAATTAGAGATTATAAAAAAATAATTAAAGTGTGTTAAGTAAATATATATAAATTATATGAATGAAGAAGAATTTGAAATAGCAGAAAAAATGGAAAAATTTGGTGATAGTTTTGTTAAATGTTTGGCTGTTTGTTTTTATCACGCAGATAGACCGAATATTGATAAGTTAAAAAATGCTTTTTCAGAATATTGGGAGCAGTATAAAAAAATTAATTAATAAAATGTATGAGCTATAAATTAGGAACAAATGTAAATGTTGGCAATAAAATATTATTACAAACTGGATGGAGAAAAATAACAGCAATAAAAGAAAATGGAGTAGAGGTGTCAGGTAATTTTATTGAATACGGTTGGGAAATTTACGGTTGGAAGATTAAATAACCTTAAAAACTTAATTAATAATAAATATATGAACAAATTTGAAAACAATGTATCAATGAAATTAGATGAGATTATTCATCTTTTAAAAGGAGAAGAAAGACCCTTAGAATTAGAGGGAGAAAACTTCAAAATCAATTCAGATGGTTGGAAGAAGATTACAGTTGATGGTGAAAAGTATTTAGTAAATCCAGAAAAAGATGTTTGGGAATTACTTAGTGGAGAATGTAAAGGTGAGCAATTGTTTACCTATGATTCAGCAATGAGAGAAACTAAAAAAAGAGGAAAAATTATTCCTACTAATGCCCAATTAGAAGAGTTATTAAAAGACAAAGAAGTTTTAAGGAATGTTAAGTATCCCGGCCTCCGCCTTACTAATGATTCTTACTACCTTCGTGGTGTCTACCTGTACCTCTGGTCTAGTTCTGAGTCTTCTTCTACTCTTGCTTGGGGACGGGCCTTTAGCTACTCTCGGTCTACTGTCTACCGTGTCACTTTCGATAAGGGGTACGGCTTTAGTGTTCGTTGCTTACTAGATACTTTAAATTAATATGAAACATTACTTTATATGTAAAGGAATAAAAGGTGGAGAGTCTAATTGTGGAAAGATATTCTTTAATGATGATGATAATGTTTGTCCTTATTGTGGCAGTAAGAATACTTGGCGTATAACAATAGATAAATATACAATAATAAAAGATTAATAATATGATTAGATGTAAATGGTGCGGTCTATTATTCCTTAGTGATAAAGAAGCTGAAATACACGAAGAAAATTGCGACTTAAATGATGGAGGTTTAAGTGATAGAAATTATGAGGATATAGAAAATAAATATTTTGATTAACAATATCCACTGGAAGTTAGAATATTTCACAGTTAAGATACACTTTAATTAACATAAATGTTAACTATATGACAACTAGAGAAGAAATCTTAGACGAGTTTGAAAATACATATCCATATTTTCCTCAACCACAAAAAGATGTTGTAAAAAACTTTTTATTGAAGGCAATAGACACTTTACTTAGTGATATTGAGAGGGAGTTGCCTAAAGAGGAGAAATTTAAAAGAAAGGATTGGTTTATAGATTTTGATAATGACTATACAAACGGAGATGTAAAGAGTGCTTATAATTCCTGTTTAAGGAAGGTTAAGTCTATAATAAAAGATAAAAGATAAATATGCCAAATAAAACAATAAACGATGAGGCTGTAAAATGGCCATCTAAAAAGAAATATAACTGTAAAAGAAATAAAGGAGAACACGAATACCTAACACCAACTGTTGAATATAA
>JAQICS010000061.1 GCA_027858435.1 Patescibacteria group bacterium
TTGATATTAAAGGATTAAAAAGAGAGGAAAATAAATATAATTTTGTTATATCTATTCCAGGTTTAGAGTTAAACGAAGATTTGCTAGATGATAATTATAAAAATTATATAGAAATCGAAGAAATAGAAGTAGAATTCAGTGGTAAAAGTATAATTGAAAAAATAAGAGAATATTTAAATAATATAAAATAGTTTATGAATAGTTGTCCAATATTTTTAAATTTAAGAATACATAAAAAAGTAGTGTTAAAAGAACTGTTTCTTTTTATTTCAGCTATTATTATATTTTATTTTTTTTCAGAAATTATTATACCGGGTTTTTTAATATCTTTAATTAATTTCAATTTAATAATAATTGCTTGGATGATCTTATTTTTTAGTTTAGTCTTTTCTAAATAAAACACCTATGGTTAAAAAAATTACAAATATATTTAAAAAGCAAATAAACAACGTTACTATGGCGGCCACTTTAGTAGCCGTTTCATCTCTTGCCTCAAGGTTTTTAGGAGTGGTAAGAGATAAGATATTGGCTAGTAAGTTTGGGGCTGGTGAGGAACTTGATATTTATTTTGCTGCTTTTAAAATTCCTGATTTAATATACAGCCTTATTGTTTTAGGAGCTCTATCAGCTGGTTTTATTCCAATTTTTACCTCTCTTATTAAAGATAAGAATTGTCATAAAAAAGATGAGTGTAATCCAGAAAAAAATAATAAAGAAGCTTGGCATTTAGCTTCAAATATTATAAATATATTAGTAATTGCCTTAAGTGTCTTGTCAGTTATTGGTTATTTTCTTGCACCTTACCTAATGTCTATAATTGCTCCAGGGTTTGAAAAAAGCCAACAAGAGGTAACAGCAGTTTTAACTAGAATAATGTTTCTATCCCCACTTCTTCTTGGTTTATCTGGTATTTTTAGTGGTATACTTCAATCTTTTAAACGTTTTATTGTTTATTCACTTGCTCCAATTTTTTATAACTTAGGAATTATTTTTGGTGCTTTATTTTTAGTAGACAGATTTGGCCTTCAAGGTTTAGCTTGGGGTGTCGTAATTGGTGCGTTTCTTCATCTTATAATCCAAGTTCCTACCGTTAGGAATTTAGGTTTTAGACATAAAAAGTTAATCGACTTTAAAGAGAAAAATACAAGAAAGATATTTAAAATGATGGTTCCAAGAACTATGAGTTTAGCTATTTCTCAAATTAATTTAGTAGTAATTACTATTTTGGCATCCACAATGGATAGCGGTTCTTTAACTATTTTTAATTTAGCTAATAATTTGCAGTCATTTCCAGTTGGCATATTTGGAATTTCTTTTGCTATTGCTGCTTTTCCACTTCTTTCTGAAACAGCAAAAGATGCCAAAAAATTAGCAGCAAACTTTTCCAAAACTTTTAGACAAATACTATTCTTTATCGTTCCTTCAACTGTTTTAATTATAATTTTAAGAGCACAAATTATTCGTGTTGTATATGGTAGTGGAAATTTTGACTGGACAGATACAATTTTAACCATGAACACCCTTGGCTTTTTTGCCCTAAGTTTATTTGCACAAGCAACAATCCCTCTTCTTATTAGAGTTTTTTATGCCAACGAGGATTCTAAAACTCCATTTTATCTAGGTTTAGGTTCAGTTTTACTAAATATTATATTATCCGTTGTATTATCTAAAAATATGGGTGTGTCAGGACTAGCTTTGGCTTTCTCAATTGCTAGTATTGTTAATTTCTTCTTGCTTTTTGTCTGGATTTATGTAAAGAATGGGAATATACATTTGAGTAAAATTATAGTTGCTGTAGCTAAGTTTAGCATATCAGCAATTTTTGCGGGCGGAGCTGCTCAGGCTACAAAATATTTAGTCTGGCCATTTATTGATATGACAAAATTTAGTGGTGTATTTATTCAATTAATTATAGCTGGTTTAGTAGGTGGTATAATTTATCTTCTAAGTTGTTATATTTTAAAGAATAAAGAAATGATTAATTTTATTAATTCTTTTAAAAGAAGAATATCATTTAAAAAAGTTAATAATGTCGGCGACTCCGGAGAAGCTAGGGGATTATAATAAAAATAAATTTTTATGGAAGAAAAAGATATTAAAATGAACAGAATAAGAAACTTTTCAATTATAGCACATATTGATCATGGTAAATCTACTTTAGCTGATAGAATGCTAGAGCATACTTTAACGGTTGAAAAAAGAAATATGAAAGAACAGTTACTTGATGGTATGGATATTGAAAGAGAAAGAGGTATTACCATTAAACTTCAACCAGCAACTATGGAGTATGAAGGACACATGCTTAATTTAATTGACACTCCAGGTCACGTTGATTTTTCCTATGAAGTTTCACGTTCTTTAGCTGCAGTTGAAACCGCAGTGTTACTAGTTGATTCCACTCAAGGAATTCAGGCGCAAACTTTAGCTAATCTATATTTAGCCTTAGAGCAAGACTTAACTATTATTCCCGTTATTAATAAAATTGATTTACCAGCAGCTGATATCCCTAAAACAAAAGCGGAGATAATAGATTTAATTGGTTGCTCTGAAGATGAAATTATTTCTGCATCTGGTAAAACGGGAGTTGGAGTAGAGGAAATTCTGCAAGCAATTATTAAAGAAGGAAAACCACCGCAAGAACTTGATGTTAGTGATGAAATAGATGATACAAAAGAAAATGAAAAATACGATAATTTACCAAGAGCATTAATTTTTGATTCTAAATACGATACATATAGAGGAGTAGTTGCTTATGTTAGAGTTTTTGATGGTAGTATAAAAAAAGGTGATAAGATAAAACTACTTTTTACCGATGCAGTTTCTGAGGTTTTAGAGTGTGGTATTTTTAAACCAAACTATCAACCCCAAGATGAATTAGAGTCTGGAGCAATTGGTTATGTTATCACTGGTTTTAAACAAGTTGCTGATTGCCGGGTTGGTGACACAATGACTTCCGGAAAGGATTCTTTTAATAATAAAAATGTTAAACCTTTGCCAGGCTATAAAGAAGTGAAACCAATGGTTTTTGCTGGTATTTTTCCAAAAGAAGGAAGTGATTTTAAAAACTTAAGAGATGCTATGGAAAAGTTGAAGTTAAATGATGCATCCTTGTCTTATGAACCTGAAAGATCAGATGCCTTAGGTTTTGGTTTTCGCTGTGGTTTTTTAGGTCTCCTTCATTTAGAAATATTTCAAGAAAGATTAAGACGTGAATACGGACTTGATTTAATAGTTACCATTCCTAGTGTTGCTTATAGAGTTGTAAAAACAAGTGGAGAAGAAGAAGTAATTAGAACTCCACAGAAATTACCTGAACCAAATTACATTGATTCAATTACAGAACCTTGGGTAAGGCTTGATGTAATTTCTCCTAAAAACTATATGGGAAATGTAATTAAACTTGTTCAAGAAAAAAAAGGAATATATAAGAATACTGAATATTTATCAACTGATGAAAATGGAAGAGTAATTCTTCACTATGAAATCCCTTTATCATCTATACTTACTGATTTTTATGATAAAATAAAAAGTGTTACTTCAGGTTATGCTTCTATTAATTATGATTACTTAGATTATAGGGAAACAAATGTTGTTAAGATGGATATTTTAGTAGCGGAAGAACCAGTTGAATCACTAGCAACTATCGTATATAAAGAAGATGCTTTTAGGGAAGGTAAATCAATTGTAAATATTTTAAAAGAAAGTTTACCAAGACAAATGTTTGCTATTAAACTTCAAGCTGCTTTAAATGGAAAAGTAATTGCCGCTGAAAGATTACCAGCAATGCGAAAAGATGTAACTGCTAAATTATACGGTGGTGATGTAACTAGAAAAAGAAAATTACTGGAAAAACAAAAGAAAGGTAAGAAGAAAATGGAAGTAGCTGGTAAGGGAAGTGTAGATATACCGCCGGAAACATTTGTAAAAATACTAAAAAGATAAATAAAAATATTATGAAAGGAAAAAAAAGAATTAAACAAATTTTGTGGGTAATTATTTCAATTATTGTAATTTTTTCCATGGTTGCCTGGACAATAATGATTGGTTTTTAAAAAATGAAAATTTGGAAAATAGAAAAAAAAGCTCCTTTAGAATTATTGAATCAAAAAGACAATTTAAGCTCTTTATTAATTCAACTATTATACAATAGAGGATTTACTAAAATCTCAGAAATGGAGATGTTTTTAAGGGCGGATTTAGAACAAGAAAAAACTCTTTCTTTTGGAGCTGAAAATGAAACAAAATTCTATAACCCTTTTCTTTTTAATGATATGGAAAAGGCAGTTGATATTATAATTGATCATATAAAGAAAAAGAAAAAAATAGTTGTCTATGGTGACTATGATGCTGATGGTGTAACCTCATCAGCTATACTTTTAGAAACATTACAAATACTTCACGCAGATGTTGAAATATATCTACCTGATAGAGTTTCTGAAGGATATGGTTTAAACAAAGGGGCAATCAAAACAATAGCTCAGCAAGGTTTTAGCTTAATCGTGACAGTTGACAATGGAATAAGAAATAAGGCAGAGGTGAAATATGCTAAAGAATTAGGATTAGAAGTAATTATTACTGATCATCACGTTTTACCAGATAACAGAGAAGATTTACCAAAGTGCCCGGTAATTAATCCGGCTGATAAAGAAGATAATTATCCTTTTAATTTTTTAGCTGGGGTTGGTGTTTCTTTTAAATTAATAAATGCGCTCTTATACAAAGCTGACTTAGAGCCAAATCAAAAAAAAATAATTAGTGAAAAAACTTTAGATTTAGTAGCGGTTGGTACAATTGCTGACATGGTAACAATGCTTGGTGAAAATAGAATATTAGTCAGAGAAGGCTTAAAGGTTTTAAATAAAAGAAAAAGAATTGGTTTAAGTGAATTAATTGCCTCAACTAGCATTAGAGATGATAAGGATATGGAGTCGTGGAATATTGGTTGGCAAATAGGACCAAGATTAAATGCTGCTAGTCGCCTTGCTCATGCTAACAGTGCTTTTGCTCTTTTAACTGCTAAAGATAAAGATGAGGCAAAAGAATTGGCTGAAGAATTAAATTTAAAAAATACACGTCGTCAAAAAATTACTAAAGAAATGACTGCTCAAGTTGAAGAGCAAATTAACAAAGAAAACCTACCGGCTATTATTATTGGAGTAGCAAAAGATGGTCAAATTTGGAATGAAGGGGTAATTGGTTTAGTTTCAGGCAGAATAACTGAAAAATATTATCATCCATCATTAATTATTACTAGATTAGTTGAAGAAGTTGAATTTAACGCTGAGGAAAAGAAGATGATTCCCAAGAAAGTATCTTTTAAGGGTTCAGGTAGATCAATTGAGGGTTTTAATTTAATTGAAGCAATAGAAGAATGTTCAGATTATTTAGATAAATATGGAGGACACCCTATGGCTTGTGGTTTCTCTATTAAAGGTGAAGAAAACCTGAAACTTTTTACAGAAAAATTAGAAAAAATTGCTCAAGAAAAAATTTACACAAAGGTATTAACACCGAAATTAAAAATTGAAGCAGAACTTAAAGCTAATGATTTAAATATAAAAACGGCAGAAGATTTAGATATATTAAAACCCTTTGGCCAAAATAATCCTCAGCCAAGATTTGTTTCCTATAAAATGCGAATTGATGAGAAAACTACAATGGGAGCTGAAAAGCAACATGTGAAGTTTAGATTATCATTGAAAGATGGAATAAATTCAGTTTCTGTATGGGCAATTTGTTTTGGTGGGTCTAAAAAGTATCAAGACTATAATATTTCTGATACTATTGATGTAGTATATTATCTTGAAATAAACGACTTTAATGGTAGAAGAGAAACCCAACTTAAAATAATAGATATAAAAATTAGTGAATAATAATATGAAAAAATTTATCATCTACACTGACGGAGGAGCAAGAGGAAATCCAGGTCCAGCGGGAATCGGGGCAATTATTTATGATGAAGAAAAAAATATAATAGCAGAAATTTCAGAATATATTGGTAGTACTACTAATAATCAAGCAGAATATAAAGCCTTAATCGCTGCCTTAAAAAAAGCTAAAGAATTAAAAGCAGAGGAACTAGATTGTTATTTAGATAGTGAACTAGTTGTTAAGCAATTAAAGAGAGAATATAAGGTTAAAAATCCTGATCTTTCTCCACTTTTTTTAGAGATTCATAACCTATCTTTAAGTTTTAAGAAGATAAGCTACACTCATGTTAGACGTGAGTTAAACAAAGAGGCAGACAAGTTAGCCAACATGGCTATGGATAGAGGGGTGTAATATTATTTTCCTGGACAATCAGGTACACTCATGTGAATATGATCATCTTCGTCTAAGATAAATCCAGGACCATCTGCGTATACCCCGCATTTATTTGCAGCTTTTATTAATTCAGTTTTATTTTTTTCATCACCATAATCAATGGCATACGATTTATTATCTCCTGTACCACCACCATAATGACAAGAACCGCAAGTATGAACGCAATTTGAACAGCTAGTTTCGCAAAGTGTTAATGTTCCGATAAAATTACTATCACTTATTGATGAGATTCTTCCAACTCCACTTGGTAGATTTTTTGACATACAATTAATAAACGCAGCTAATTCAGGACTTGCATCACCAACTTGATTTTTTATACTATCTTTTGTTCCTTCGTCATCCCATGCATAAACTTTATCAACTTCAATATCGCTTTTATTAGCACTAATAACATCATCAAAATCACCGTCAACACCACCTGTTGTTCCTTTTTGGCCAATAGTAATTGGGTCAAGTTTTGTTAGTTCAGGGTTAATTTGTTCAAGAATAATATAAGCAGAAAACAGTATTAATATCCCAATAATGCTATTGGTTATAAAACTCTTTGCTTTAGTTATTTTTCCTGAATCCCCTCCTGAGGTTAACCAAATAACTCCTCCAACCATAAGCATAATAGCGGCTAATATTCCAGCCACACTTAATCCATAGCGATAGATATAAGAAACATAATCACCAATCCAAGATACAGTGCAATCAAAGCCTCCTTGATTATTATTTTCACATTCAACATTTCCAAAATTAATCGGTAAATCTATTTGTAATTCTGGGATTTCAAATTTAGGTTGGATAATTTCATTACCACTAGCTTGCTGAGAATATGAATTTCCTGGAGTTCTAATATCATTTTCTGGTGTACAACAACATACAGGTTGCTCATGTGCTGCACATTTAGGTTGATTATCAAAAGAACAATCAACTGGATTATTTTCGTCTGTTGAAAATGTTTTTCCGAAATAAGCACCTTCACCCCATTCATCAGAGCATTCATTAGATCCTTGCAGGCAAGCCCAGCCACATCCGGCTGCGTTAGTTGTGTTAATATTTATTGAGCTAAAAAAACTAAATAACAATATTATACTGGAATAAATAAATATTTTTTTATTTTTTTTCATAGTTTAATTTAATATATATTTTTCAATATTAACATTGGCCATTTCTTGAATATCTTTGAGATCTGGTTTTTTTAAATGTTTAAATCTACCTTGTTTTAATAAATAATCTTCAACTGGTTTTTTTGTGAAGTTCTTACTAACACTAGAACCAGTTAATTTTCCATTTTCATATTCAAGTAGAGGGTAGAGAGCAGTTTGTACTGCTAGTTTAGCAAACATAACTGCTTCATTGGTTTTAATTTTCCAGCCTGGAATACAAGGGGTAAGGATTTGAACATAACTTGGACCAGGTGTTTGAAGAGCCTTTTTAACTTTTTTGGTAATATCATCTGGAAAAGCAGTTGTACTTTGGGCTGCATATTTTAAACCATGTGCATTAGCAATTTGTAGTAAATCTTTTTTTCTTTGAGTTGAGCCAATTGATTCTTTTCCACTTGGGCTAGTAGTTGTGCTAGCACCATAAGGAGTGGCACCGGATGCTTGAATTCCCGTATTAGAGTATGCTTCAGTGTCATAGCAAACGTATAAAATATTTTCTCCTCTTTCCCACATTCCACTTATTTGACCAAATCCAATATCATAGGTTCCACCATCACCGCCAAAGACAATAACTTTGGTTTTTTTATCACCCTTTTTATCAAGAGCTGCTTTGATTCCACTAGCAACACTTGAAGCATTTCCAAAAACAGAGTGAATCCAAGGAAGACCCCAGGCACTTTGTGGATAAGCAGTTGTGGTTACTTCAAGACAACCAGTAGCATTAGCTATAATTGTGTCTTTATCTAAAGCTCTCATTACAGACTGAACAGCAGATAATTGACCACAGCCAGCGCAAGCATTGTGACCAGGAGATATAAAGTTATTTTTTTTATTCATATATAAATCTTATTTAATTTTTAATAATCGTTAACACATTTATTGTCAGCATCACAGCTATATACGTAATCAGGTTTGGCGTCGTATTTATAAGTCTTATCTGCTTCAGCTCCTTTTTCTTCACAATACGCAGCGCATTCAAGCCAATTACTAGTTGTTGTACACTCAGTTATTATATCTGCACTAAATAATTTAACAATATAACAGGAACAACAATAATCTTGTTCTAGTATATTACACATATAATATGACTTTTTCCCCTGACCAGCAAATTGAGGTCCAATTTTACATTTATTTTCTGGACATTCAACAGCAGCTGCTTCACAACCATCAAATAATTCACCTTGTTTATCTCCAGAGTTATAGAAAATTTCATCATCTTTATAAATAACGTCATATTCAATTACCCCTTTATCATGATCGCAACAAGTAATAGTACTTTCTATTTCTGGTAAACCAATGACATTACTTTTTTTATACTTTGAACACAGATATATTTCTTTTTCTTCTCCAGTGTATTTTTTAAACCCAGTATCTATAGTGCTGTAAGAAAGAAGGCTTTGTTTGGAGCAAACTGAATTGTCTGCACATTGTTGATAATCAGGGAAAGAAGATTCACATCCTAAAAACTCTGTACCAACATTATCTCCTTCAAGGTAATATGCTTTATCATCTATATATTCAACTCTAACTATTTTTTGACCTTTTTCAAAATGACAACATACTAAACCATCTAAGCGAGTTATAGTCGAGAGATCTATTGGCTTTAATTCAATTAAATTAGGATTAACAGTATTAAGTATTATATAAGAGCCAAATAAAAGAAACATTCCAATTATGCTTCCAGTTATTAAGCTTTTAGCCTTGTTAATTTTTCCAGAATCTCCACCAGATGTTAGCCAAATAACCCCAGCCCCCATTAACATAATGGCTGCTAGTATTCCGGCCACACTTAACCCGTATTTATATATTGCTGTAATATAAATAGATAAAAGATTGCTGGATATAACCCCGTCAGAACTTGGCTGACCTGACAAGGCGGTTGTTGTATTTATTCCAGTATTAGGAAATTCAATCTGGGGAGTAAATTTTATTGTTTGAAAATTGTTAGATCCAGTTGTAGCAGAAAAAGTGATGAAAGGAATAACAAAAAAAGCAATTAGAAAAAAACTAAGTATTAACAGTTTATTTATTTTTTTTATTTTGTTATTTTTAAACAACATAATGTTTAGCCAAAGAAAGAAACATCTTTGGAATTTTTAATATTAATATTTTTAATTATTTTTCTAATCATTTCTTTACTAACATCTCTTCCTCCTAAACCAACTATATAATTTTTAATTACTTTGTTCTGATTTTTTAGTGTTTCATTTATATCTAAATACAAAGGACCACCAGAACCAAAACTAATCGATTTTTCAATTACCGCAATTTGTTTAGCATTTTTTAAAGCTTTCCTTATCTCCTCTTTTGGAAAAGGTCTGTAGGTTTTAACTTTAAGAAGGGCAACTGACTTGTCTTTAGAAATAGTATCTTCAATTGTTCCATTTACTGATCCAAGTGCTACAAGTACTGTTTTAGCGGATTTATTTCCAATATATTCAATTAATCCATTATCATTTCCAAAACCAAGAAGTTTATTCAGTAGCTTGTTTTCTTTTTTTATTTCTTTTAAACAACTATTTAAATCTTTGTGTAATTTTTCCCTAGTTTCCATGTAATAGTCAGGAGGAAAGAAGGCACCAAAGGTTAGTGGATTTTTGGGATCTAAATAATCACCTTTTTCTAATTTCCTTTTAGAAACAAACTTATTAACTATAGTTTTATTTGGAACATGAACTGGTTCATAGGAGTGAGTTAGGATGAAACCATCAATATTTACCATCGCCGGGATATTCATCTTTTCTGCAATTTTAAAAGCTAGTAAGTGTTGATTGACTGCTTCTTGTAAATTAGAAGCAAAGAACTGAATGAAACCAGCATCACGTATATTCATGACGTCACTATGGTCACACCAAATACTAATTGGAGCAGAAATTGCCCGATTGGCACAGGTAATCACCACTGGTAATCTCATTCCCGCTATATTGTGAATAACCTCAGACATTAATAGTAGTCCTTGAGAACTAGTAGCACTGTAGGCACGAGAACCAACTGCACTTGCACCTAAGACAATTGAAGCAGCGGCAAATTCACTTTCAGCTCTTAGATATTCAAACTCAGCTTCACCGTCAGCTTTCATTTGCGCTAAATCTTCAACAATATGAGTTTGAGGAGTTATAGGGTAGGCAGAAATAACATCAGGTTTAATTTTTTTTACTATTTCTGCTACTGCCTTTGATCCTTCTAGTAATTCTTTTTTTATTTTTTTTGTCATATTTGTTTTATTAAAAGTCTTTTTCCATGTTTATAGCTTTAACAGGACATTCTGAGGCACATAGACCACAACCTTTGCAATAATCATAGTCTACCATTGGTTTTTCTTTATCAAAATTCTTAATTTTTTCCATTAAAATACATCCTTCTGGACAAATTTTAGAACATAAACCGCAACTAATACATTTTTCATGATTAAATTCTGGTTTATAAGTTCTCCAAGAGCCAGTTTTATTTGCTTTGGTGCTATTTGGCTTTGTTGAAATACTTTTCATATATAAATTAAATTTAATTATTAGAATTAAAAGCTTGTGTTACAGCTTTAATATTTTTAGTAATTATACTTTCTCCTTTTTCCTTAAATTTTTCTTTTATTGCTTTTTTTAAAGAATCAAGAGATACAAGTTTAGTATTTTTAGCAAAAGCACCAAGAATAACGGTGTTTACTATATTTTTTCCAATAATATCAAGAGCTATCTCAGTGGCGTTTGAATAATAATTCTTTTTACCAGGCAAATACTTTTTATCAATTTTATCAGAATCGCTTGTGTTGATAATGGTGATAGTATTTTTATCACAACCATCAAAAATTGATTTATCAGAAATTAAACTATCGTCTTGAATAATTAAAATATCTGGATTATTAACTTGTTCTCTGGTAATTATCTTTTTATTATCAATACGGGCATAAGATTGAATTGGAGCGCCGCTTCGCTCTACACCAAAATTAGGAAAAGCTTGTGCTTCTTTTCCATCATAGAAAGCAGCCATAGCTACTAACTCTGCTGCTGTTACTACACCTTGACCACCGCGGCCATGTATTCTTATTTCTTTCATAATATATATTATTTAATATTATTTATTCATGTTGTTTTGAAAACCATTTATTAATTCTTTAAAATCATTTTCTGATAGAGTTCCAGTAATACTTTTACCGTTGATAAACCAAGTTGGTGTGCCCGGTATACCTAAAGTTTCACCATCTTCGTAGTCTTGTTTAACCTTATTAACATATCTTCTTTCATCTAGACAAGAATTAAATCTTTTCTGGTCTAAATCAACTGATTTAGCTAATTCTTTTAACACCTTCTTTTTTTCATCCTCTTCTAAAATTAAAGATAATTCTTCTTGCATTTCAAATATTAAATCGTGCATTTGCCAGAATTTTCCTTGTTCTCCAGCACATCGGGCAGCAATAGCTAAGATAATAGAGTCTTGGGTTGGACTATCTCTAAAAACAAAGCGAACATCAGGATATTCTTCAGCTAGTTTTCTCATTATTTTAGATGATTGGGCACTAAATTCACAAGAAAAATTACTAAAAATTACTATATCAATAATTCCTTCTTCTTCTTCATTGTTTAGGTAATTTTTATATAAGGATTGTTTAGGACCTAAATAATAATTAGTTCCATCTCCTTCAATTGTTTTATAGTAATTTTTAATACTCATTTCTTGGCTTCCTTGATTTTGTTCAGTTAATATTTCTTTAGTTTTTTGAATAACAATAATAGTAGAAATAATTAAGATTATGACAATAAGTATTATCAATATTATTAAAATCTTGCCCCACCATTTTTTACGCCAAGGGCGTAGTTCTTTGTGGTGACGAGACTTCATTTTTAAGTAATTAAGGCGGTTAGTAAAACTCATATAATTAAACCACTTGTTTGATAATTGACAAGTTATAAAGTATAATAATTTAGTATAATCATTATATCACATCATTAGATTTTTATGAAAATAATATCATGGAACGTAAATGGAATAAGAGCAGCTTTAAAAAAAGGTTTTAGAGAATTTTTGGAAAAAGAGAATCCAGATATAATTTGTATGCAAGAAATTAAAATTGCTAGCAAAGATATAGACCCTGAAATATTTAATTTTTCAGGTTATTCTGAGTTTTGGAATTCAGCTCAAAAACCAGGTTATAGTGGAACAGCTATTTTTATCAAAGAAGAATTATTAAAAAAAGATAAAGATATTAAAGTTGAAAGTGGATTCAACTTAAAAGGGTCAGATAAATTTGATAATGAGGGAAGAGTGCAAATAGTTGAATTAAAAGATAAGTTTTTAATCAACGCCTATTTTCCTAATTCACAAGGTGATTTAGCGCGCTTAGATTTTAAAGTAGAATTTAATGATTTAATGTTAAAAAAGGCTAAAATGCTAGAGAAAAAAAAGCCAGTTATTATAACTGGAGATTTTAATGTTGCTCATAAGGAAATTGATTTAGCTAGACCAAAAGCCAATGAGGGAAATGCTGGTTATACTAAAGAAGAGCGTGAATCCTTCACTAATCTTATCAACTCAGGCTTTATCGACACCTTTAGAGAAGTAAATGGTGATAAAGTACAATATAGCTGGTGGAGTTTTAGAGCAGCAGCTAGAGTTAGAAATGTTGGTTGGCGGATTGACTATTTTTGTGTATCAGCTAAACTTAAAAAAAGCTTAAAAAATGCTTATATCTTAGATAAAATATATGGATCAGATCACGCACCAATTGGAATTGAAATAAAATAAAAAATAGAAATAAAATAATTATGTACGATCATCTAAATATTGAAAAAAAATGGCAAAAAATCTGGGAAGAAAAAAAGATAAATAAAACCAGTGAAGATAAGAATAAGCCAAAATACTATATTTTAGACATGTTTCCCTATCCCTCAGGAACTGGTCTTCACGTTGGTCACCCCAAGGGCTATATTGCTACTGATATTTTTGCTCGTTATAAGAGATTAAATAACTTTAATGTCCTTCATCCAATGGGTTGGGATGCTTTTGGTTTGCCGGCAGAAAATTATGCTATTAAAAACAAAGTTCATCCACAAGAAGCCACAGATAAAAATATTGCAATTTTTAAAGAACAGTTAAATAGATTGGGTTTATCATATGACTGGGAAAGAGAAATAAACACCACTGACCCAAACTATTACAAATGGACACAGTGGATTTTCTTACAAATGTATAAAAAAGGTTTAGCATATGAGTCATATGAGCCAATTAATTGGTGTCCGTCTTGTCAAACCGGTTTAGCTAATGAAGATTTAGAAAATGGTTTATGTGAAAGATGTGGAACTGTAGTTGAACAAAAACCAATGAGACAATGGGTTCTAAAGATTACTGACTATGCTGATAGATTGTTAAATGATTTGGATAAATTGCCTGACTGGGAGGAGTCGATTAAGGAAATGCAAAAAAATTGGATTGGAAGAAGTGAAGGGGCAGAGATTAAGTTTAAGATTAAAAATAGAGAAGACAAAATATCTGTCTTTACCACTAGAGTTGATACTATTTTTGGTTGCACCTATGTAGTTTTAGCGCCAGAGAATAAACTGATTTCTAATTTAAAAAGTAATATTAAAAACAAAGAAGAAGTAGAAGAATACATAGAAAAGGCTAAAAATAAAACTGACTTACAAAGAACCGATTTAAATAAAGACAAAAGCGGAGTTAAACTCAACGGTGTAAAGGCAATTAACCCTTTTAATAACGAAGAAATAGAGGTATATATTGCTGATTATGTATTAAATTCATATGGAACAGGAGCAGTTATGGCTGTACCAGCTCATGATGAAAGAGATTTTGAGTTTGCTAAAAAGTATAACTTAGAAATTAGAAAATCAATTACTTCAATTAATAATAGTGAGGTTAATGCAGATAAAGCTTTTACCGAAGATGGAATTTTGCTTAATTCAGATAACTATAATGGATTAAGTTCAAAAGAAGCTAGAGAAAAAATGATAGATTGGTTAGAGGAAAGTGGTCATGGAGAAAAAAAGATAAATTATAAGATTAAGGATTGGGTTTTTAGCAGACAAAGATATTGGGGCGAACCAATTCCACTTGTTCATTGTAAAAAATGTGGAGTTGTACCTGTACCTGAAAAAGAATTACCGGTAAAACTACCTAATGTTAAAAATTATGAACCAAGTGGAACTGGAGAATCACCATTAGCCAAAATTGAAGACTTTGTGAACACTAAATGTCCTAAGTGTGGTGGAGACGCTAAAAGAGAAACCAATACCATGCCACAATGGGGTGGATCATGCTGGTATTATTTACGATACATTGATCCTAAAAATAATGAGGCTTTAGTTGATAAACAAAAAGAGAAATATTGGTCTCCAGTTGATTTTTATGTCGGAGGAGCAGAACATGCCACTCGTCACCTTATTTACGCACGTTTTTGGCATAAATTCTTATTCGACATTAAAGCTGTAAACTATGAAGAACCTTTCATTAAACTACAACATGTTGGATTAATTATTGGTGAAGATGGTAGAAAAATGTCAAAACGGTGGGGAAATGTAATTAATCCAAACGATATTTCAGATAAACACGGAGCAGATTCATTAAGGGTGTATGAGATGTTTATGGGTCCTTTTTCTCAATCAGTTTCTTGGAATACTAAAGGATTAATTGGAGCTCGAAAGTTTTTAGATAAAGTTGAAAGTTTTTTTAGTGATATTAAAGAAGACGAAAAAGAGGATGAAAAAATACTATCACTTCTTCATAAAACTATTAAAAAAGTTGGAGAAGATATAGAAAGTTTTTCTTTTAATACTGCCGTTTCTGCGATGATGATATTTGTAAATGAATTAGTTGATTTTAAAAATAAAAATCATTTTTCACCACTTAAAGTAGATAATTTAAAAATGTTTATTCAAATTCTTTCACCATTTGCTCCGCATTTATCAGAAGAATTATGGGAAAGAATGAATGAAAAAGAAAGTATATTTAAATCAAGCTGGCCAGAATATAGCTCTTTGTTAATTCAAGACAAAAATATTAACTTAGTAGTACAAGTTAATGGAAAACTAAGAGCCACAATTGAAGTATCAGCTGATATAAGTGAAGAAGAGGCCTTTGAAGTATCAAGCAACAATGAAAAAGTTAAATCATATCTAGAAGGAAAAGAAATAATAAAAAAAATATTTGTTCCAAAAAAATTGGTAAATATTGTAGTTAAACAATAAATAAATGTCAGAACTTCATAAAAAAACCAGAGAAATTTGTAAGATAATGGAAATAAAACCCACAAGATCTAAGGGGCAGAATTTTTTAATCAATGAAAAGATTTACGATGATGTTGTTAAGGCAGCAGATATTAACAGTGAAGATATAGTTTTAGAAGTAGGACCAGGTCTTGGTTTTTTAACTGTTAAATTAGCCAACAAGGCTAAAAAAGTAGTAGCGGTAGAATTAGATGACACCTTAGCTAATTATTTAAAGGTAGGGGTTAGTGCTCAAGATGATATTAATATTGATATTGTAAATGAAGATATTTTAAATTTTGATATTGAAAAATATTTCAAAGAACAAGGTTACGAATCTGTTCCAGATTATAAAATTGTGGCAAATCTTCCTTATAACATTAGTTCTATATTTTTAAGAACAATACTTACTGCAAAAATTAAACCTTCCTCGCTTACTTTAATGTTACAAAAAGAAGTAGCTCAAAGAATTGTTTCTGGTCCACCTGATAATAATCTACTTGCTCTATCAGTTGCATATTACGGAGAAGCAAAGATAATAAGGGAAGTTAAGGCTGGTAATTTTTGGCCAGAACCAGAAGTTGATAGTGCAGTTATTAAAATAAATGTTGACAAAAATAAAGAATTTAATTTAGAAGAAGATAAATTATTTTTCCGTTTAGCTAAAGTAACTTTTAGTAGTAAAAGGAAAATGATTAAAAATAATATTGCCGCTGGCTTAAAATTAGAAGTTAGTTTTGTTGAAAAATTATTAAATGATATAAATATTGACCCTCATCTTCGCGCAGAGAGATTAAGTCTTTCTGATTATAAAATAATGTTTGCGACCTTAAAGTCTTTTATGGTATAATTCAGACAAATATTATTTTATTTAATTATGCCGCAAAACAATAATCGGTCAAATTTTTCTAATTTAGAAAAAAAATCTAAAACGCAAAAAATAGCTAGTATACTATTAGTTGTTTTTGGCGTTTTTTTAATTGGATTTTCTATTTCCCAATTTAGAGATAAAATAGTTAGTCCTTTTAGATTAGAGACTAGTGAGATGAATAAAATTACTCAAGATGAAAAAATAAATTTTCATTTAGCGGTTTTACAAAACATGGACACGGATGAGGATGGTTTATCTGATTATGAAGAAATTTATGTTTATGACATATCTCCTTATTTAGAAGATACTGATAGTGATGAATTAAGTGACTACGCAGAAATTCAAAGAGGTAGTGATCCTAATTGTCCTGAAGGAGAGGATTGTTCAGTGATAGGTAGCATACAAACACCAGTAGATAATAATGAGGAATTTACAGATGTTTATGATAATAATGAAAATTCAGTAAATACTGGAGACAATATGGAAGGTGCTTTAGTTGAAACAATTAGTACAGGTGAAGTTGATGTTACTGTATTAAGAGAATTAATGTTATCCAATGGTTTTAATAAAGAGGAACTTGATCAAATAAGTGATGAAGATTTAAAGATGATATATCTTGAAGCAATTACTAAACAAAGTGAATAAGAATAAAAGTAATTAATAAATATTTTTTAAATAGTATGATTAATAAGCCCTCTAAAGAAAAAAATAAAAAATCATTTTTAAAGAAGGGGATATTTTTTTTCTTATCTTTAACAATGGTTTTTTCATTAATGTCAGCCCCAAAGCCAGTTTATGCTCAAAATACTGATTTTGCTAATTTAGCACAAGCTATAAAAGATTTTTTTGATACTCAAATTGGAAAAGCTATTCAAAAAGCAGGTTCTATTGCCTATCAAAGGACTTTGAGTAATGCCTTAAATAAAATTTCTTACGATGCCGCTAATTATATTGGTTCTGGTGGTAGAGGACAAAGTGAATTATTTGTAACTGAAGATTGGGGAAGTTATTTAAAAAATATAGGTGATGAGGCAGCTGGAGACTTTTTAGAAAGTTTTGTAAGAAATCTTGACTCCAGTGATGATCAAAAAAGTTGTGAAGAGAGAACATATGATTGTTATAATGAATGTTATCAAATAGAATATGGCGAATCTTTCCCTGATGATTATGATAATGATAAAGCTTACACAGAAATGTTGGAATTGAAAGATTTTTCTGATAACCAAAATACAACTTTATGCATTCAACAATGTGAAAAAGCAGCAACTAGTTGTTCTGGTCGTGGGGCAGCAATTGGAACTTCTCGTGTGATTGATGATGGTTCTGATTATAATTCATTTGATGTTTGCCAACCATCTTCAGTTGAAGCAAAGCTTAAAATATCGCTTGGTCTATCCGATAGTATTAATGGTTCTGATAGAGCTAGTGGACCAAATTGTACGGGTTCAGAGATTATTAATAATTGGGGTGAGGGAATTGAAGGTGTTTATGATAAAATTGAATCTATTCAAGATGGTAGCTTGTTTGCTAATATTAATGATTATTTTGATCCACGTGGAAATGATTTAGGTATTTATTTAATGGCTGATTCTGACATGACAAAAAAAGTGGATAAAACTTATAGCGTTAAGTCATCAAGCTTAGAAGCCAATCAAGGCTGGTTAGATGTTAGAAATATTGCTGGCGTTCTTGAGGGAACACCTTTAGAAGCTAGACAGGCTGAACAAGAAGCTAGAGATATTAAAACACAGAATTTTGGTAAAACAACTGGTGATATTTTAGTTGATGCTTCTAATTTATTTTTAAATCAATTAGCTGTTTCAGCCTATAACAACGTAATGAGAAAATTGTCTGACAAGTCTAGTAATCAAAACCTTTCTGATTACTCTTCTGATCCAGGGCAAAGCACTCTTTCTGGGGAATCAAGAATGAAAGAAAAAACCAGAGTGTTGATTGAGCCTCAATTTGAGTCAAAGAGCGATTATAGTATTTTAGCTGAATTATTTTCATGTCCTGATCCAGAGAATCCAGGATATAATAGTTGTGTAATAAATGACAGATTCATGCAGGCTATTAATGAAGGAGTTACAGTTGGCGAAGCAATTGAAGAAGGATATTTAAACTCTAGCTGGCGTATTGAAAAAGATTATTATACTAATGCTCATAATAATCATTTTTCTTTAAGAAATATTAAGATTTTAAGAAAATATAGAGTATTACCATTAGGCTGGGAGGTAGCTATTGAAAAAGCTTATGAGAATGAAGAAAATCCTAAAGATGCAACCCTGGGAGATTTGGTAGCTTGTTTTGATGAGTTTGATGAGTATGATAAATTCAGTTCTTCTTTTGAGGGGTTAAATAATGATTGGTGTGAAGGATTGGTTGATCCTAGTTGGGTTTTGAAAGCCCCTCTAAATTACTGTGCTAAAGAAGGGGCAGGAGCACAAGTTTTAAGTTCATTTTTAATTCCCGGCATGAAAGACGTGGCTTATGCTAATGATACTTTAAGTGAATTAATGGTTCTACGTGATGATAATTATTGTGCTGATAATCAGAGTTGTATTAAAGAAGGAGAGGGTGGTGGCTGCGATTTGTATGGTTATTGTACTGAAGAAAAAAGAACTTGGGACTTTGACGGAAATTCTTGTTCGCCAATAGCTAACACTTGTCAACTGTTTACCAATACAGAAAGTAACGAAAAAATTTCATATTTACAAAACACAATAGACTATGCAGATTGTAATATAGATAATGCTGGTTGTAAGTTGTATTCATATAATGGTCAATACGATTTAGATACAGGTAATGTAGCTTGGGATACAAATTATAGTTTAAATTTAAATAATAATTTAAGTTCTTGTAATAATTCTTCACAAGGATGTAGTGAACTTTTAAGGGTAAAACCTACTTGGGGAAGTAATTTAATAATTGATTCAAACTTTAGGTTTATTGATGAGGATAACAAGTTAGATGCAAATTATTGGGATTATTCCGGTTCGAGAGTTGAGTTAATAGAAGACATGTCAGAAGAAATTTATGGCCAAGCTAGTTATCGAGTTGCTAAAATAACAGGGATTGGCTTAACAGCTGGTATTCGGTCTACTGAAAATCTTTTCCCAAAAGATTTACAAATTTTACCAAATCAAAATTATACATTAAGTGCTGATGTTTATTTAGCCAAAGGACAATCATTAACCCTTACTTTAAATCCTGGTGATTATTCAGATGAAAAAACTATAAATCAAGAAGGAGAATGGGTAAATATTTCAGTAACAGGATCATCTAATTTTGGTCTTTTAAGTCCATCTTTTGAAATTAGCGCAGAAAATATTTTTCTTGACCCAGTTTTCTATTTTAAAAACGTTAAACTAGAATTAGGCGATTGGTCAACTGGTTATAGTAGTTATGGCTCATATAAAGTTTACCAAAAGTTATTACCAGATTATTTAGAAGAAACATGTTATCAAGATGTTAGTTCTGCGGAAAAAGATTTCAGTTTAAAAGAAGATGCTTCGTCAATTTGTAGTAATTATACTAAAAAATGTAATGCATCTGAAGTTGGCTGTAATTTATATACCGGCGTTTATAACAACCTTTCACTTCCAGCTCAAGTTTCAAGTTCTGATTACTGCGCCAATGAATGTGTGGGTTACGATATGTATATTGCTAGAGCTACATATTTCAACCCAGCAGAAACTGAAAATATAATTCCAGCTAATTCAGAAAATTGTAGTATTCAAGCAGTTGGTTGTAATGAATTCACTAACCTTGATGCAATAGCTGAAGGAGGAGAAAACAAGGAATATTATGTTTCTTTAAAACATTGTATTAAACCAAACACAGAAGAGTGTGGAGAGTTTTATTCTTGGGAAAATGGAGGTATTGGAGATTTAACTAGATATACTTTACAAAAAGATGAAGACGGAAATCCTTTAACTGTTGGAGATCTTGAAGAGGGTGATTGTAGTGATATATATGATTTAAGTCCGAGTAATCCAAATTATAATCCAGATTGCAAACAGTTTGTAAATGTTGAGGGTGAGAATTCATATAAACTATATTCAAAAGTTGTTACCTGTTCTGATAATTGTTATTCATATCGTTTAAGTGGCAATAATATTGATAAGAATATTAGAAGTGAAGAGGTTTGTGAAGGTGAAGACAAGGAGGTTGAAGACAAGAGCTGGAATCAATCAGCTGAAGTTTGTTATGTTTGTAAAAATGGAGGAACTTGGAGTACTGTTCACAATGCTTGTGTCTATCAAGCTATTCCATCTGAAGGTACTACTTGCCGAGCTCAAGAAAATGGTTGTAGGGAATATAATGGAAGTAATGGAAGTAACACTAGAATAGTTTCCGCCTATGATTTTGAAGTTGATTATGATGGTTGGTATTCAAATTGTGAGGATGGTGTTTCTTTAAGCTCTGTTTCAAATAGTGAAGATGGTCAATCACTTCTATATAATGCTTCTGCTACAAGTTGTGACAATACTACTACCGGCCAAATAGCTAAAGTTAATATTGGATATGATATAAATAAAGATAAAGGTTATACCTTAAGATTTATTGCTCGTTCAGAAAATGATGCAGTTATTAGCCTGTATTTCCAAGATTCAAGTAGTGGTGAAAAATATTTCTTTAATTCATCGCTTGAAACAGAAGAACCTGATATCAATATAGAAGGTGGTGGTTCTTGGCAGGTATATGAAGTATCTTTAGGTAATTTAGAAGATGAAATATCTATAGATGGAACCTTAAACTTAAGTGGTGATAATAGTATTTTAATTGATAATATTACACTAACAGAAATAACTGATAGATATTACTTAAAGAAAAATACTTCACAAATTCCAGATATTTGTTACTACGATAATCTAGGCGAATATCAAGGACCAGACTATAATTTAGGTTGTACATTATATAGAGATAAAGACGATTTATCTCATGCTCTACATAACTTTACTAGCCTTTGTTCCTATGACTCAGTTGGTTGTGAACAAATGATAGATACTAATAATTATTCATCACCAACTAAAGGAATATGGAATGATGGCGGTGATGGTCAGTGTGACCTAGAAGATGAAGATTGTGTTGAAGTTGAAAGAGACACAGCAATTTATGCAGTATATAATAGAGCGATGTCTTGTGCTCCCTCAGAGGCAGGTTGTAGTTTGATGGGTCAAGCAAGTGGAGAAGGACAAAGTCGTTCATGGTCAAATGTGAGTAAGGTTAACGATCCCGATACTTATTCGAATACACTTTGTTTAAGCAAAGATATAAATTGTGATGAGTATAAACTTGATTCTGGTTCTTATCTCTATTTTAAAAATCCCGGCAATAATCTCTGTGTTTATAAATCAGGCAATGAGCCAAGTAATCAAAAGAAGAGTTGGTATAAAGCACCGGTAAAAAGATGTGATTATGATAATAATAATGAAATTACAGGCGAAGAAATGAATGAAGATGTTTGTAGTACTAATCTTGACTGTGGAGAAGATACTAATTGTATTACTGACAACAATGACTATCCTTGCTCTACTTCATACTTTAAAACTATTGGTTTAGGTGGTACTGGTGGAGAAGTTGCTATTCCTAATAAAGCTACTGCTCTTTGTGAAGCAAATTCTTCAGGTTGTAGTGAATACATTGATCCAGTTAGTAAGTTTAATCCAAATTTAGTTATTAATCCTAATTATAAAGAAAGTGACAACGAAACTTTTGTAGCTTGGGGGGATGATTTGTGGCTTGAAGAAGAAGTTGAAATTAATGAACAAGTTGTTCAACTGGAGCGAAACAAATTATACTCTATGGTTGTTACTCGAGGAGAAAATAAATTAGGAACTAATTGTAACGATGTAACTCTTCAATTTGCCAGAAATTCAATTCGCTTTTTATCGGTAAAAAGATGTGATTATGATATGAATGGGGAAATTACAGGCGAAGAAATGAATGGAGATGTTTGTAATACTAATCTTGACTGTGGAGAAAACATCGATTGTATTATTGATAATAAGGAAAATAATAATTTTAGCGAAGAACCTGTTGATAGGGTTATAATAGATGAAACTGAGAAGCCAGTTATATTTAGCACCTTTGACAATTATTCAGGGCTTTTAACTAGACCTGGTAATCTAACTAATATTTATAGTATAGAAATAAGAGAGCTATCAATTAATTATCAATATAAAAATGATGTTAATAAGTCAGACTGTTCTGGGCTTACCGATTTTGATAATGGTTGTGTGTTATTCAATGAAAGATCTATCAATGGTTCATCTGGACTAAGATCTAATATATACAATTCTTTTCAAACTCCTGATGGAAAAACTCCAATTAGCTCAAAAGATCCATTGAATGCTAATCAGTTAATAAAAGTTACACCTGACAGAGAGTGTGGAAAATGGTTAACCTGTACCTCTTATGGAATAGATAGTAATGGACAAACTCAGTGTTATTCTTTAGGAGAATGTAATATGTTAGATGAGAAAAATGAGTGCGCTAACGTAATTGATTATTCTCCAGGTGAACAAACCACTTTTGATCCAGATAGAAACAGAAATTCATCAGGCTACGCTTTAGCTAATATGAATTATTATAGCAACATTAAAGAGGTTGGTTTAAACACTGTTGTTCATTATAATTTTGAAGACGCAGCCCCTTCTCTTAGTTGCGAAACAGATGGTGATGAAACTTGTAGTTTTGATACTAATATTTCTAAAGATCTATTAGTAAGGGAACCGGAAGGAGCCCCAACTGATTATCCAGCTGAAGGAAAAACATATTTAAAAGTTAATCCAGGCCAATGGGTATCACCTCACGGCAAAGGAGCCAATATAATTTTACCAGAACCAGATGATTATTATTTAAACTTTTTGTTAAACACTAAAGATTCAGGTCGCGAGGCTGTTATAAGAATTACTAGAAGCGATGATAGTAATGTAGTTGAAAGAGTGTCTTCATTATATGGTTGGGAGAGAAAAGTGATAGAATTTTCAACTGAAAACCCAAATACAGAAATTAATATTTATTTAGGTTCTGGTTCAGAATACCCAGTTTATTTTGATGATTTAAATATAGAACCAGTATTACAGTTAAGTGATAATGATTATGTTTCTAAAGATTGTCGCTTGTACCCAACTTCAGAAAGCTTAGGTTGTTATGATAATAATAATTCAATAGTTAGAAATGGTCTTGAAGGATATTGTTTAGAATATGATTTGGCTAATCCAGATATATGTCAACAATGGCTACCAGTTGATAAGATTTCTTCAAGTCAGCTTCCAAGTTCAAAACTTGGTTATACTGGCAAGGCTCCTTTATCGTATTGTGCAGAAGCAAATCTTAACTTTTCACTTCTTGAAAACAGAAAGGCGGTTATAGTAAAACAGGAACATTTTGCAAGGGAGTCTGATAAAGCAGATAATGTTAGACAATGTTATTATCCTGGACCTTCTCTTAATTATTGTAAAATTTATTTTGGCGATGACGTTACATCAGATGATATTACGTATTATACCACCTCAGGAGAAACAACTGTTTCTACTGGAATTTCTCTTGCCTCGACAACAGATGGATATGATGGCAGTGGTACTGTAACGGTTGATAGCAATACAGACCCTCATGCTTTAAAGTATGATACAAAAATTGATGACAATGACTATGAATTAAATTTAGTTACAGATTATTGCAATTCTGAAGATTATTTTTTAATAAAATTTCAGGATGTTTCAAAAGAAAGAGACTTATGGTGGGATCAAGTTGCTGTTACTTGGGTTTGTGCCCCAATAAATAATAGCGTTTACGGAAATGAAAATATACGATGGACTCCTTCAAAAGTTGAAGAAATGACTATGTTTGATGGTAATACAACGTTTACCTCATTTACCGATGGTTGGTATATTGCTAACGGTTTTTCCAATGTTAGTGGGCAAGTTTCAGATGGTGAAGCAATTGGTTTTAATGAAGCTACAAACTCAACCCCTCCAATTAGAGTTTTAGACAGAAACTTTGCTCCGCCAGCTAGTGAGGATGACTTAAAGAAAGTTTATAGTAAAAATTCTGATGAGATGTTTGAATTAACTTGTGACAAGTTTGTTGAGGTTGTAACTGGTAGTGGAGAAAATGTTGCGCAGGTTAGTAAGGTTTTAAACAACACTAACAACGAAATAGAAATAAGTAATAGTAATATTAAATTTAATAATTATATAAGAAACTTAGGAGATGTGCCATATGGAGCTGCGTCTTGGCCAAATGATTTTAATTTAATAGATAGCAAGAGAGTCAGTTTGTATAATCAAAGTACAAATGATGATATTGATAATGTTTTTGCTGGTAGACCTTATGGCTGTTCATTTGAAGGAGATGATGGAGATACTGAATTTGAAAATTGTTCAATGATTGGAAGCTGCAGTGGCAACCCAGACGTGTATTGTCTGCTAGATAGTGAAATTAGTAATTTAGGTTTAGGAAGTAATTCAAGTTTTGATTTAGCTAAACAATCCTGTGGTTCTTATGGTATTTGTCAACCTCTATGGACAGCGAAGAATGGTAGTATAGATGATTTTAAAAACCAAAACATGCCTTCATATGGAAATGCATTAAGTCAGATATTTTTAAAGAGCTATAATGCTTATCTATACGATCCAGCAAATGGTGGTTATATTAGCGTAGAAGGTTATGATAAAAGTAGTTCAGTTGTTGGTGTAGCTCCAGTAGTTGAAAATATAGAGCTGTATTACGATGAGACGAAGAAGCAAGTTAAAGAAGAAGATCAGTTAAAAGCTGGTAATTATAGACTAGAGTTTAATACAGAAATAGATCCAAATCAGCAACCATTAAAACAGATTGTTATTGATTGGGGTGACTTTAAGCAGGTTGTAATTGACGAAAACTATCGTCCAGATTCAACTAGACCACATGTTTTTTATCATTATTACAGTAATGCTGACAATGCTAAAGATATTGAAGTAAGAGTTATTGATAACTGGGGAAAAAGTAGTGATAATCAATTAATTGAGCTTTAAGATTATAGATTATTGATTATTTTGGTCTGTTAAAAATATTAAAAATACGGTATAATTTCATTATGAGTAATTAATTATAGATTATGAGCGTAGATGAAGAGCTTTTAGCCAGACAAGCCAATAAAACAGATGAGGCTGGAATTTCTTCTGAAGATAAAGCGGCTCAGTTGAATTTGGCTAAAAAAGAATCACAAAGAGAAGAAAGAGGTGTTGAAAATCCAAAGTCACTACGACAAGCAGTAATGGCTGAAAAAAGAAAAAAGAAAGCACTTAAAAAAAATAAAAAAGAAAAAAAAGGTGCTAACCCCATGAGTATGGGAACTGCTCAGTTACTCAAAGCTGCCTGGCAGAATTTGTTAGTAACTTGGGGGTTAACTATATTATGGATAGATGCTCATGTAGTACTTAGTGTAATTTTTGGAAAAAAATATTTTTGTGGATTAGGTGAAGAATGGACTATGAAAAAAGGAAGAAAGGGAAAAGGGTCGGCAAAAACTTTGAAATTAGTTGAACCAATGGGAGTTGGTCTTATAAATCTTGGATGTTTATTGTTGTTAATAGCTGTATTTTTTCTTTTATCCTTCATTTCCGCTGCTTTAAATGATTCGTTTAAATTTTTATGGGATATAGCCAAAGATTCATTATCAGGTTTTTTAGATTTATTTTAAATGTTCTAAATACTTTGATATTAAATTCAAATAGATGAAAAAATATTTACAAAAGATTAATAAATTCAAGTTATCAAAGAAGAGATTGTTGTTAATTTTACCAGTTATATTAATTGGTCTTCTTTTTATCGCTCTACCAGCTCAAGCAGCAGATGATTGGGCTAATAAGATGGTGGCCAATATTTTAGGTGTATTTATTACTGGTTTAGGATTTTTGTTAACCCTAGTAATTAGAGGTTTAATATATATTGCTTCTTTTTCTACTTTTCTTGATTCCGGGGCAGTTAGTTATGGTTGGGTACTAGTAAGAGACATTTGTAATATGTTTTTTGTAGTTATTCTTCTATTAATTGCTTTTGGTACAATTTTAAATATTGAAAAATATAATTATAAAAAATGGTTACCAAAATTAATTTTGATGGCTATTTTAATTAATTTTTCTAAAACAATTTGTGGACTTTTTATTGATATTGCTCAAGTAGTAATGCTCACATTTGTAAATGCTTTTGCTTCAGTGGCGGGTGGTAATATGGTTAGTGTTTTAGGAATTGATAAAATATTAACTTTTGATACTAATGCTGAGGAGGTTAGTATTTGGACCGTTGTTTCCGCTTATTTATTAGGAATTATATATTTAGTAGTAGCCCTTATTGTAATATCTACAATGATGATTATGTTGGTTATTAGGGTAGTAATGATTTGGATTTATGTAGTATTATCACCTTTAGCCTATCTTTTGGCAGCTTTTCCAGGAGGACAAAGCTACTCTACTCGTTGGTGGACTGATTTTACTAAAAATTTAATTGTTGGACCAGTTTTAGCTTTTTTCATTTGGCTATCATTTGCTGCTCTTCAAGCTGATGAAATAGTTAATACACAAAAAGCTGATCAAACAGAAGGGCCAACCCAGACTTTAGTCGCCGAAGACCCTAATGACAGCAGTGGTGCAACTGAGGCAGCAACTCCGGCCGCTTTAATTAAGTTTGTTATTGCAATTGGTATGTTTGTTGGTGGCCTTAAAATAGCTCAAGAAGTAGGTGGCGCAGCTGGTTCGGTGGCAGGAAAAGGAATGAATGCGGTTAATAAAGCAGGAAAGATTGGAATGGGAGGTTTAGCAGCTGCTACTGGTTATAGAGCAGCAAAGAAAATTGGGGGAAATTATATGGCAGCCAGAAAAAAGAAAAGAGAAGATAAATATTCAGCTATTGGACATAAAATGTCTAGTGGTGTTGATACAATGCAGAATAAAATCGGGCAAGGAGCCCAAAATGTAGTAAAAAAAATTCCTCTTATTAATAACAGAAGAAATAAGGCAAAAAAAGAAATGAGTGATGCTAAGGAAATGAGAAAAGATGCAGATCAAATTCAAAATACATTACAAAGTAAAAGAGGTAAAATTGGAAGTTATTCATATGATAAAGTAAATAAGGATTGGGTAAGTTCTGATGGTAAAAGAAAAACAGATGAAGATATGAGAACGGAGGTTAAGAAAAAAAGCTCAAATCTTGAAAAAACTGCAACAAAAAAAGAAGAAAGTGCAAAAAAGTCTATGCGACAGCAAAAAAGGGTTGATAAATCTTTAAAACTTGGTTTGGTTGCAGCAGGATTTGGTTTTGGTGGAATAGTAGGAGGAGCTGGAGCAATAGGAGCTGTAAAGGCTAATAAAAAATCAAAAGATTGGGCAAACAATGACAAGGTTGCTACTAGTTGGAGAATGGATATGGTAAAAGACGAAAAAAATAAATTAAAAGATAGAGACGATGAAGATGTGTTAGAAAAAATGGATAATCAAGATTTAAGTAAATTTGAAAGAGCAGCAGCATCATTAGAGGCTATGGAAAGAGATTTGATTTCTTCTGATCAAGCTAGTAATAAAAGAGAAGAAATTAAAAACAATCTTGGTGGAGATAAAAATGGAGAATTTAAAGATAAGAAATTAGGTAAATATTTTGATAGAATTGCTAAAAAATCATATGTTTCTTCAACTCAAAATGTTAAAGATCTTAATTTAGACCCAAGTAAGGAAAAGAATGTAGAAACAAGAAAAGAGATTGTTAAAAGAAAAGAGGAAGCAACCGAAAAAGTATCAAGAGATGTAGAAAAGGGAAAAATGGAAATAAAAGATGTTGATTTAGGTGGTTTTTCAGCAGAATTAGCGAAAGTATTTACAAATGTTTTATCAAAAGCAGACTTTAATAAACAATTTTCTGATGATAAAGATAAAAAAGTTAAAGGAGAAACATTAGATTCTCTTTCTGAAGTAGCTAATGAAAAAACTAGCCATTTAACTGGCACCAAAAAGATAAATGCTGAAAATACTAAACTAGAAGCTAAGAAAAAAATTGCCTCTGTTACAGATTTAGATACAGCTACGGGATATTCTAAACAAACTGATCCAGTAAAAGCGAGTCATGCTAAAGATGATATGAAAAAAATATTACATGATTTTGACCAAAAAGACATAAACGAGCCATTTGCAAAAAATAATGATAAGATGACAAAATCAATTGAAAAAGCTTTATCTGGTTTAAGTAATACAGATAAAATTAATGTGTTTAATGATAATACAAAAAAATTCTTAATTCAAAAAAATCCTGCTGCACAAATGGCAAGAAATAATCTCGGTATTAGTTTACCTACAGGTAGCTCTTAGGGAGGCTCAGGAAGTTCTGGTGGCTCTGGTGGTTCTGGTAGCTCTTCGGGAGGCTCAGGAAGTTCTGGTGGCTCTTCAGGTGTTTAATCTTTTGCTTAGAGCGATAAAAATATAAAAAAATTTTCAAGAAGAATAAAAAGATTAAGATTATAATTATGACAAATATAGAAGATAAAACATTTACAGAGAAATTCTACGAAATCTCGGAAGATGCTCGCTTTTTCTATTCCTCTGAATTAAGCGGTGATGCAATTGTTAGTTTGTCTAAAAAGTATAAACTTGATGAAAATGAATTATACTCATTAGTCTTTTTGCTAGTTAACTCAAATTTTAATTTAGAGTTAATTAAACAAAGAATTAAGTCCATGAATTTAACCGGTATTTCCGCTAAGAATCTATGGATTGATTTCTTGGGATATTTAGTATTTCCAATTGAAGAATATGTAAAAGATAAGATAGGCAGTTCTTCACTAATTAGCAGTGAGCTAAAAAGATTAAAAGCTGAAATGCCTAAATATCAAGAAATAAAAGAAGACCTTGTATACTTAATAGAAGAGAAGAACATGGAAGAACTTGAAAAAGCTCTCAAAGAATTTGAAGAGTCTGTTGACCCTAAAGAAGAAAGAGATTATGTTCTTGATTTAATGAAAAGTAATGTATTAGAAATACTAAGCACAGAAAGCCTTGATGCGAACCTTTCCTTGAATAGGGGATTAATATACTTATTATTTAACGTAGATGATTTTCAAGATGATGCAATCTCAGTTTTAAGAAATAACCAAGATTTAATTGGAAAAGAAAATATTAAATTAGGAGATAGAGAGGTAGCGCCAACGGTTGCAAACTGGATTAAAGCTTTTATCAAAGAAGAAGGTTCTGATATGTTAGATGATCTAACTCTGGCTAAGTATTTAGACAGATCAGAAAATGCTAAAAAATTAGATGATAAACACAAAAAGCTTTTAAGCTCTCTTTTGATTTTCTATAAAAATATAAACTTTTTTCCAGATAGTATGAAAAACACTATACCGGAAAATTGGCAAATATTTCCTTTTGATAATGAGGATAACGCTAAATTCGAAGATGCTTTAAACGAAAACAAGAAAAAAAATGAACAGCAAGTCGTTGAACAAGAAAATGAAGAGGACGAAAATGAAAATGAAAAAAGTGATACAGCTTTTGATAATAGTAATAATATTGATGAAGATGATAATCAGGAAGAATATGTTGACTTTAAAGAAGAGGATAATAATGAAGAAAATGATTTTGACGAAGATCAAGAAATAAAAAAAGAAAAAAGGGAAGAAAATAAAGAAAATGTAAACTTTAGTAAAGAGATAGAAAAAGATAAAATTAGTGAAAAACAAAAAAATATAAATCATCTAAAAGAAGAATTAGAAAAATACGAGCCAATGAGTTTAGAATATAAAGCAATATCTTCTGAGATTAAAAGACTGGAAGATAGAAATAATTAATAATACAAAATAATGTTTGATTATTTACAAAAATTTAATAACCTACCCAAAGAATTAAGAGACAAAGTTTCTTCTAAGGAAGTAATGGATAAGGTTTTAAAATTAGAAAATAAATATGGTGTAGAATTAGCGGCTTTAATCATGAAGGTTATGATTAAAACTGTACCAATTAAATCACTACCTAGGTATATTTCTAGTGAATTTTCCCTGGGCGCTGAAGATGCTAAAGAACTTAGCAATCATCTTTTTGTGCATATTTTCTCTAAAGTGGTTGATTATCTAGGAATAAAAGATGAATTTAAAAAAAATAAAGAATATTTTGAAATTAGTGAGTTAATTAAAAAGTCTGGAATAAAATTAGCAAGTGATGACTTGTTAAACAGATTAAAAAATATAATTTTAACCTATAAAAAAGGAGTAAGGGATAAAATTAATACTAAAAATTCTTTAGCTAAACCAGTCGAAATTGGTGGATTAGGTTTAACTGATGAAGAAGTAGATAAAGTTTTTTCTGTAATTAGTAAGGAAAATAAATATTTAAACAAAGGACAAAATATAGATAAAAATACTAACAGAGATAAGCTTGATAGTATAATCAAAGAAGCGGAAGGATTATCTGGTGCTTATGATTTAAAAAAAGCGATTGAAGAAAAGAATGACAGAGAAAATGAAGTTAAGAAAATATCTGAGGGGGAAAAAATAAAAAACCTACCACTTGAGGAGAAAGAGAAATCACTACCTTTAAAAGAGAAATCTAAGTTTTTTAGTAAACCAGAGAAAACACTTAATCTTCCTTTAGAAAAGGAAGAGGATGAAGAAAAAGAAGGTAAAGA